>JAGOLM010000046.1:0-1354 GCA_017994075.1 Lachnospiraceae bacterium | reverse complement strand
TCTTTTTTTAATATATAAGTAACTTCAAGAAGCGGATCCTCTTCTTCTATTTTTTTTAATGCTTCTAATAGAGTGTGGGTAGATACTTTATTTTCCGGAAGTATCCTGTAGCTTATTACAGGCCTTAGGCTCGGTGCTTCCATGTTTTTCTCAGATCCAATTCCCTGTCCGGGAAATGTTTTCTGTAGTCCTTCCACTGCACCTATTTCACCTGTCGTCAGTTCCGGAACTGTTTTGTATCTTCCTCCGGTATATTTTCTTATACCATTTATTTTGTCCCCATCTTCAATTGCTTGTCTGACCTTAAGTGTTCCTCCTGTAACTTTTACAAATGTCAGTCTCTCACCCTTTTCATCTCTCAGTACCTTGAATATTTTCCCTCCAAAGTCCTTTTTTTCCGGAAGAGCAGGTGTATAGCGATCAACTATATCAATGAGTCGTTCCACACCTTCCTGCTGTCTGGCACTTCCAAATATCACAGGAACGGCCTTGCCTGTCTGAATTACACCGACAACATCTTCTGTATCCAGCGATCCTGTTTCAAGATACTTATCCATAAGTTTCTCTGACTCAGATGCTGCATCTTCTAGCCATTTCTCATCATTTTCATCGGTCATATCCATTGGCTGTGTTCTTAACTTTACCTTGATGTCAGCCTTAATATCTTCCCTGGAATTCATAGCAATGTCCATTTTATTGACGAAGATATATGTAGGTATGTTTTTCTTCTTAAGTAATTTATAAAGAGTATTTGTGTGGCTCTGAACTCCATCAGTTCCGCTTATAATTAGAATTGCGGAATCCAGCACTCCAAGAGTCCTTTCGGTTTCACCGGAAAAATCAGTATGTCCCGGCGTATCCAAAATCGTGATCTCACTCTCTTTATGCTTAAATTCCGCAATTGATGAATATATTGTTATTCCTCTGGCTCTTTCTGCCGGGTCACTATCCATGACTGTATCCCCATTATCAACAGAACCATAATTTCTTATTTCTCCGGCTCTATATAGCATCGCCTCCGAAAGCGTTGTTTTGCCGGCATCCACATGTGCAACTATTCCGATCGTTATGCGTTTCATCCAAGGACTGCCTTTCTATTCCTATAGACATATTCATGCTGCAGATAATAACTGCAGAAAAATAATAACACATCAACCGGTATTTTAATAAGCAGTTCCTGTGCATTAGGGAAAATCTCGGCAAATAATGTTACTAATCCGGCACTTAGCATCATCTGAGCCACTGCCAATACAATATACTTAATTGCAGATTTAACATGCCCTTCTTTGCTTTTAAACACAAGGATATAGTTTACCAGAAAATTATATGTCGCAGATACTACCCTGGCACCAAT
>JAGOLM010000011.1 GCA_017994075.1 Lachnospiraceae bacterium | reverse complement strand
ACTATTAAGAGCTTGGCAGTAACCGTATCCACTGCATCCACCACATAAGAATATTCGGAAAAATCAAATTCATCTGCATTATCAGGAAGGTAGAAACATTTTCTGGCCTCTACTACACACTCCGGATTGATGTCATGAATTCTTTTTTCCATAACATCTACCTTATCCCGACCAATGGTGCTGTGTAGCGCTATTATCTGTCGGTTGAGATTCGATATGTCCACATCATCCTTATCGACGATCACAACCGAGCCAATCCCTGCTCTGACAAGAGCCTCTACTACATAGCCGCCTACTCCGCCTATTCCAAATACACATACTTTTGAATTTTTTAATAGTTCCATTTTTTCCGGGCCGAAAAGCATCTCTGTCCTGATAAACTGACTCATAGTATTCCTCTTATTATCACTTTTGTATCATAACTTTATGATAGTACCGCCACCTATTACCATATCGCCATCATAAAATACTGCTGCCTGACCTGTAGTAATTGCTCTCTGTGGCTCGTCAAATATAATTTCCGCCGTATCTCCCACCATAGTGACAGACGCAGGCTCAGGTTCGTGTCTATATCTGATTTTCACATTACATCTGATACTATCTCCATCTTTAAGTGGTTCTCTCATCCAATTGATATATTTTACAGAAAGATCTTTTCTGAACAAATCTTTATTTTTACCAACTACTACTATATTATCCTTTGGATTTTTATCGAGGACATATATAGGTTCCGGTGCGCTGATCCCAAGGCCTTTTCTCTGGCCTATTGTATATCCTTCCGCTCCCTTATGCTTGCCAATTACCTTACCGGAAGTATTAACAATATTCCCAGGTACCATTTTTTCTCCTGTGACTCTTTCCATCATTCCTGCATAATCTCCATCAGGAACGAAGCATATATCCTCACTGTCATGCTTCTTGGCATTTACGAATCCCTGCTCTTCTGCAATTCGTCTCACCTCTGTTTTTTTAATGAGACCGCCTAACGGTAACAGAAGCATCCTGAGAGTATCCTGATCCGCTACATATAGGACATAGCTCTGATCTCTGGTGGGATCCTTGGCTTTTCTCAGATAGAAACGTCCATCCTTCTCCACCTTCTCAGCATAATGTCCCGTAGCGATATAGTCATATCCGTGTTCTATCGCCCAGTCTTTCATATATCCGAACTTCATGGTACGGTTACAATCTATACAAGGATTAGGCGTACGTCCTTCCTTATACTCAGTGATAAACTTATCTATTACTTCCTTACGAAATGATTCCATGAAATTAATAACAACATGTTCTATCCCAAGGCGTGCACATACGGACTTGGCATCATTTACCTCATTTATACCGCAGCAGGTATTTTCCTCCGGAAGTCCTATTCCCGTATAGTCATATAGTCTAAGCGTGCAACCTGTGACCTCATATCCCTCTTTTAGTAAGAGATATGCCGTAACAGAACTATCCACGCCACCGCTCATTCCTACCAATACTTTACCTTTTGTCATACTATTACCTCCAAAAAAGTCCTGACTTATAATCAGGACTTTCAAAATCATTTTTCAAAAAATTCATCGATAGCCTGTATCAATTGGGATTTAGGCATGGTCTTCAGTAGATATTTTTCCGGTTTGAGATGCGCCACCTTCATGACACATTCCTTATCACCCTTAGCTGTCAGGAACATGACCGGGATGTTTTGTGTCCGTATTCCTGCCTTCATCAGTTTAAATATATCTGCACCATTCATCATCGGCATCTCATAATCCAAGAGCACTAGATCCACCTTATTCTCTGCCAGGAAATTAATTGCGATCCTACCTGAGCTCGCCATATATACTCTGTATTTTACGGAAAGCCATGTTTTTATCATTCTGAGCATGGTTCCATCATCATCTACCACTAGGATCTTTTTCTTCTGTTCATCAGAAATAGCTGCATTTCTGACTACAGTATCCAATTGCTCTGACATTTCTTTTACATCTATCGGACGTAAATAATTCTCTGTTATATATCTAGGGGATATATAACGTTGGGCCAGCTCTAGTTCCTCTGTGTCTCCGATTAGATATAGTCTGAATCCATCATCCACGATTGCATCATTTATATAAGACAAAAATACAACATTCTCTGCGATCTCATCTCCCAGATACAGAATATATATATCCGGTTTTTTGAGGAGATTTCCTATAGAATCCTTATCCGGTTCAGATTTTACAACTTCATAACCTTCTTTTTCCAGTCCCTTTGCAATCGCACTCGCCATGAAGCTTTTGCTTTTTCCAACAAGCAAAACTCTCTTTTCCATATTTTCATCCTTATTCGTTGATTTACAATAAACTTAATATACCATCTCTGTCAACCTCTGACATTAGCTTTTGGAGCTTATAGATCTTTTCTTTGTATTCAGATGGTATCCGATATCCTGATAACATTTTCATGATATCATCTGCACTGTCAAAATAAGAAGCTTCTACGAATTCTCTGATGCTGCTAAGTGCATTTATGAGTTCATCATCCGGTATCTCTGGGAGATCGGCATCATCATTCTCGATTATCGCAGGTCTGATCTGTCCCTTATAGCATCTATATTCCTCCAACAGAACAGGCGTCCATGTGTCTATCTCTTCAATATTTCTTTCATTTCCTGCTCTTTCAAGCATTGCTGCCAGATCTGATAATTTCATGGCGCCTATTGCTCTTGCTGAGCTCTTTAATCCATGTACAAGTATCGTATAATTCTTCAAGTCTCCCCTAGTCTTATAGTGTAGGATCTTCTCTGCCTCATCATCAATTGACATGTAAAAATCCCTTAGAACATCCAGCATGAGCTCCGGACCTCCGCAATTATCCAGGCCCTTTTGGAGATCTATACCCGTTACTTTTATGACCTTTTGATAAGCGTTGACATTGGATAGATTCTCTTCAGATTCATTTTTTTCCTGTTCAATAAAATCATCTGCCCCACGTCTATATATCTTTCTTGGTGGAATATATGCCAGTAACATAGTATCTAATCGCCCACTGTCTACCGGTTTGGACAGATATTCTGTGAAATTCTCACTCAAATATTTTTCTCTCGAACCCGAAATAGCATTAGCCGTCAGCGCAATGATAGGTGTGTCTGCATTGAGAGATATATCGTCCTCTCTGATATGATGAAGTGTCTCTATACCATCCATTCCTGGCATTCTATGATCCAAAAATATAATATCGTATTTATTTCTTGATGTCATTTCCAGAGCTTCAGGGCCACTCTCTGCCATGTCTATCTGCATCAGATTTTCTTTTAACAATCCCTTTATTACAGTTAGATTGGCTCTTGTATCATCTACAACCAGTATTCTGGCACTTGGTGCATGGAAGCTCTCTTCATATACAACTATTCTCGAAAGAGATTCTTCATACTGTTTATCAAATCTTCCTACCGGTTCCCAGGAAGCTACCTGTTGTCTAATTGTAAACGAAAACTCAGATCCCTTACCGTACTCACTCTTTACATTGATTTCAGACCCCATCAGTTCTAGAAGGTTCTTGACTATGTTCATTCCAAGGCCGGTGCCCTCGATGGTTCTATTTACTTCTTCATTGATTCTCTCGAAGGTATTATATAATTTTTCAATATCCTCTTCTCTTATTCCCTGTCCCGTATCCTTTACTTTTACTGTAAGGTCTATAAATTCCTCATTGATTTTGGAAAAACTAAGGCAAAAATCTATAGTTCCCTTTTCAGTATACTTTACTGCATTGGTAAGTATATTAGTAGTACATTGCCTGAGTCGCATCTCATCGCCAACCAGAATATGCGGGATATTCTCATCCATTTCTACATTGATCGTGATTCCTTTATCTCTCGCTCTTATCTCTGCCATATTTGTAAGATCATTAACCATTGATGCAATGTCATATTCCACAGGTATTATATCCATTTTTCCAGACTCGATCCTAGAGAAATCAAGTACGTCATTTATAAGCGATAAAAGTGTCTTGCCAGAATTTTGTATCTCTCTGGCATGCTCCGTGATAGTAGGATCCTTGCTCTCTCTTATTATCATCTCATCAAATCCCAATACGGCATTAATAGGAGTTCTTATCTCATGAGAAATATTGGACAGAAAGTTGGACTTGGCTTCATTTGCCTTTTGGGCCACAGCCAGATCTCTCTCAAGATTCCTCTGTTTCTCCATATATTCAATATATGCCACCGTTTCCGAAAACGTACCCAGGAACGAAGTATATAGATCTTCGATCTCATCCTCCGTGTGAATATTCAGATTCTTAACACGCCTTAGCTCTTCATTAAGATCTTCATGGTTACCTGTATTGAACCTCTTGACCACACTGGCCATTTGTTCTATCGGTCTTGTTATCCTCCACTCTGCATATTTATTGATCAATATTGCAGATGGTATGATCAGCATTAATATCAGCATGATCAGTTTCATATCAAAGGCCAGTACCTCATTCTCCGTTCCAAAATATGTAGACATGCTGCTATTATTATTTTTTTTTAGGATTTTGCTTATCTGATGTTCCAACTCAATGGTATTGGTTATCTCACCCCATGGAATAAAGTCATCATCCAACTCTATGCTCTTGACCTCTGACACTGAGCTTCTCAATCCCGGAACCAATGTATTGGAGAAAATAGCCGCCATCAATCCCAGAAAAACTGCCTCTGTTATAATCAGGTTGGTTATTACACGGCCAAGCTTCGATAGGCCAATTGTCTTGGTCCCCTGTAAGTTATTCTCTTTCTCATAACTATGGGAATAAAATCTCCCTATATAAAAATATTCAAGCACTTCATCCGGCAAGAATCTAAATAACAGATACACCGCAATATATATAACAGAGCATACCAATAATTCGTTGGCAAAATAAAAAATCGCCTTGCCCGGTGCGAATTCTGTAAATCCTAGTCCCGCCATGGTTCCAAGGGCTCCGCCCCAAAATGGTCCTGCAATAACCGATGAAAATAATATTGCAAATATAACGCGCTTAAAGCTCTTAAGATGTCTCATTCTAGCCGGAAAATAAATTGTAAGACCCATTATCAGATATATAACAGATGTGTATGAGAAATTACTGAGAAGAGTAGTTTTAAAAACAAATAAACCTAATGAACATGCCACCAATGGACCGCTTCCACAAAAAGCAGATAGCAGCATGATAGGAGCATATTTAAATGCATAGGATAACCATATAAGAGGAGAATCGATTTTGCCAGCTCCATCTATACTTATGTTGTATTTTATGGTAATAATGCATGTCAGTAATGTAAGGACTACTGTATTTATAATAGCAGCCTTTTTTTGATATTTAGTGGCATACGCAAAAAAAGATTTCCATTTTTCGCTCATGTCAGATCCTCTTACTCTTTTAATCTTGCTGTTGATCGTAACAGCAACTTCTTTAGATCCTCTTTTTGTCTGTCATTGACCTCGGTATTCTGATCAAATGCCGAGCCTGTAGTATCTTTGTATTGGAGAACTGTTTCTGCCAGCTTGTTAGCATCCGGTAACACAGTCTCACTTCCATCATCCACTGTATATCCTCTTGAGTAATTTGAAAGAACTCTCGGTATATGATTCTGGGTCTCTAGATAAGGAGGTATGCCGCTGTATTTCCTGACAGCTCCCCCACCAGCACTGTATGCAGCCAACGCCATTGATAAATTACCATTATAATTTTTTAGATGTCCTGCCAACAATTTGGCTCCACCCATGATATTCTGTTCAGGGTCGTAGGCATCTGTTACTCCCAAATATTTAGCCGTTTCAGGCATCAGTTGAAGCACACCCATTGCCCCGGAACTACTGGTCGAGTCTGTATGAAAATTAGATTCCTGTTTGGCCATGGCGATCAATACTCCCTCATCTACGCCATAGGTCTGTGCAGCTTTTTTGAATATTGGTTCAAAAGATGCCGGCACAGTTATAGGAGACTCGGAAGGATCACTCTGAATGCTCTTTGCAGCGGCAGAGGACATTGCCTGGGCAACCTGATATGATGTCATTCCAGGAGCCTGAGAAGTATCAGTTTCACCTGAAGACATTTTACTGTCCAGAGTATTTTCAAATGAGTTTGTAGAATCAACATTTTCATTAGAATTTTCTGTTTTGTTTATCGTATTTGATGACATAGCGGTTCTCTCTATGATCTCTTTATATACGCTTTTTGAATTTCCATTATTTGTGATTGTAAGCGTCATTGTTCTTCTTGACAGCCTCCTTTCCTTATGTTATTTTATTCAAGTCGGTTAATGATATGCTGCTGTGGCTCAGTTGGTAGAGCGTCGCCTTGGTAAGGCGGAGGTCACGGGTTCGACTCCCGTCAGCAGCTTTATTTTTTTGCCCTTTTAGGGCTTATTTTTTTGCCTATTTTTCCTATTTTTTTATTCCATATAATTCATTGATCTCGTCTGGTGTCATCTCAGAAAACATGAACCAGTGAACAATTGCTCTCACATCGTTCCCCAGTATAGAAGCTACACCTGTTCCTATCTTCTGTCTCAAAAGTGTAGCATCAGATTCACTTTTGATCTGATGAAGTATTCGGATCTCACCATTACCCATATGCCTTATCACTGAATCTACACCGGCGATATTCTGCAGGCCCTCTAATAGTGCGAGTAATGTCTTACCCCCGCTTGCTACTCCGTTTAGATTCATATATTCATCGAACCCATCCAGCTCAACAGATATTTCTACAAAATCGATTCCAGTCTTCTCATATTCTTTGACATACAAGTCTAAGACTTCATAGAAACCATTGTGCCCTTTCATATTGGGAATGGCATCGGTGTAATTGTAACCGGATACATTATTCTCAGCATCGGTTATGTCAAAAAAATAACCCAACAGACCCTCTATCTTGCCATCAACTATTACCGGGCGCTTATAGGCCATAATGGTTCTGACCTCTCCCTTTTTCAAGCAGGTTCCGATAGCACCTCTTATACTGATCCCGGAATTCAGTACATCTTCCTCATCACTCCTAAAGCCCTCCGGATGTATATGCCAACCTACTTCCTCATCATTTTTTCCAATGACATCAATAACTGATGAGAATCCGTAATAATCAAGAAAATATTTATTAACTCCCAGAAAGCGTCTCTTATTATCCTTCCAGAAAATGCCAACATCCATCATGTTGACAATATTCTGAAGTCTGTCAGAGCCACGAAGCAGCTCTTTTACAATACTATCAGGATGTTTACCATATATATCATCAGGAACATCCGAAGAACCCAACGGAATAAATATACCGTCCTGATTTATTTCTCCCTGTTCCGGCATTCCTGCCTCGACCAGGTCCCGTGCCAGAGACAGTACATACCATTTATCAAGAAATTCAAATGTAAGTGTAGTATATATCATCCAGATATACTTGCCATCATGAATGGTTCTATACCAGTTTACCTTGTCGCCTGCCTTGCTTTTATATAGTTCTGTAAGGCTCTCTTTTGAGTAATTCTTAATAAATCTTTCTCTATCATCCGGATGTATGTATAGCTTGGCAAACCTTGGAACTGCCTCATCCATTGGCATCTCATCCGTAGCCAGACTATACTCTGCATTAGATGAAAATATAAGCTCTGCAGTTTCTGACTCGGGATTCAGAAGATGGACAAAATGATAGATCGAGTACATATTTCTAAGAGCTGCCTGTCTGACAGAAATAGAATTGAGTCCACCTCTACCCTTCATGCTGTCTACCGTCATGAGAACTGCAAAAATATTTTTATCAGTTCTCTGGGCTATAAAATCAAAATCAATGGTACCAAATTCACCATTAAGTACAAAATCCAGACTCTGTCTCTTATCGCTTATGGCACATCGCTTATTGGCTTCAAGAAAGTGTTTTGCAAATACACTTTCACCATTTACCCAATTATCAAACGAAAACATAATGTTTTCTTCACCAGATTCATTATCATAATCAGAATCTTTTTCTTCCATTCCAGAATAGAAAAATTCTTTAAAGGAAGCATTGAACTGAAGAGCTGAAAACCTGCCATTTCTGTATTCAACTATAGCCATAGGTCTATGTATGATGGTTTCCTTCTTCTTCGTAGGAGTAGGTGCATCAATAACACTTATGAGGCTTATTTTTTCCTCATATTCTCTTGCATCGCTGCTCTCCCACTTCATATTCATATTAAGAAGTTTCGATAGCTGGCATGGTTTACAGAAATGAAAACCTTGCGCTTTTTCACAGCCCAGTTCCCTCATAAGCTCAACTCGGGCCTTGGTTTCTGTGCCCTCGCAAACCGTTTCCATACCCAGTCGCTTCGCCATTTTTATAATTGAATATAATATATTCTTGGTATTATCAGAAGCTTCCGGATCATCTATATCCTTTAGAAAAACCATATCGATCTTTAATACATCAAAATGATAATTCTTCAGTACATTAAAAGAAGAAAATCCACTTCCAAAATCATCCATCCAAAGCGAATAACCTGCCGCATAGAATTGCTTCATCTCAGTCCTGAAAAGAGTATCATCACTATTTATGATGCTCTCAGTTATTTCTATATCGAGATCTCTTCTTTTCAAACCATATTTTTTTATCTCTTTTTCGATATAATCAAAAATACTTTCTCCGTTGATCTCAAAATCCTGTCGTGATAGATTGACAGAAATAGGTACTGTTCTTATTCCCTGTTCGCGAAGTCCCTTAATGTCCATGAGAACTCTGTCTATCATGAACATATCCAGTTTATATATGAGATCATTTTCCTCTAAAATAGGTATAAAAAGACTGGGAGACAGCATCCCAAATGTAGGATCTCTCCAGCGGCAAAGTGCCTCACAATCAGATATTTCATGAGTTCTGATCCTGACTATCGGTTGGTAAAAAACTTTCAACCATTCTTTGGAAATAGCTTCATCTATATGTTCCAGGATATATTCTGCATCCAGTTCAAGATCCTGAATAGTTGTCGCTTTATACTTGTCAATCATGTTGTGTCCCTCGAATTAATGAGATAAAACTATGTCTTTTTCTAAGTATAAACTATTTTTACGAAATACGAAACCATATAAAAAATGGATGTAAAAATAATCTTCATTTTGTACATCCATTTCAATTTAATTACATATTATTCTTTTTATTTTTAGCTATTATTTAGCCAGATATGCCTTGATCTGAGCTGTAACGCCTTCACCGTCTAACTGATATTTATGGATCAGTTCTCCGGCAGGTCCTGACTCACCGAAACGGTCTCTTACACCGATCCTATAGAGAGGTGTAGGAAGATTCTCTGACAGACACTCTGCAACAGCACTTCCGAGACCACCGATAATACTATGCTCTTCAGCTGTTATTACCTTACCCGTCTTTCTGGCACTGTTAATTATTATTTCCTCATCCAGAGGCTTGATCGTACAGATATTGATAACCTCTGCATCGATTCCCTGCTCTGACAGAGCTGCTGCTGCTTCAAGGGCTGCTGATACGCAGATTCCATTGGCAACGATCGTAAGATCTTTTCCCTCACGAAGTATATGGCCCTTACCTATCTCAAACTTGTAATCCTCAGAGTTGATAACAGGAACTTCCGATCTTCCAAATCTGATATAAACAGGTCCTACGAAATCCAAAGCTGCCTTTACCGCTGCCCTGGCCTCTACATCATCTGCGGGGCACATAACTGTCATTCCCGGAATGGCTCTCATAAGTCCGAGATCTTCGAGACACTGATGTGATGCTCCATCCTCACCGACACTGATCCCGGCATGTGTTGCACCTATCTTGACGTTGAGTCCGGGATAAGCAATAGAGTTTCTGACCTGTTCATATGCTCTTCCGGCTGCAAACATTGCAAATGAACTGGCAAAAGGGATCATTCCTGATGCTGCGAGTCCTGCTGCAATTCCCATCATATTACTCTCTGCGATTCCACAGTCTATAAATCTATCAGGATATGCTGACTTAAAAATTCCTGTCTTGGTAGCACCGGCAAGATCTGCATCCAATACTACAAGGTTGGGATATTCATCGGCAAGTTCTTTTAGAGCATTGCCGTAGCTCATTCTTGTTGCGATTTTATCTCCGATCATTATTCCTCGACCTTTCCATTAAGTTCTGCCATTGCTTCTTTGTACTGCTCATCATTAGGAGCTGTTCCATGCCAGCTTACCTGATTCTCCATAAAGGATACACCCTTGCCCTTAACAGTTTTCATGATAATTGCTGTAGGCATTCCCTTTGTGGCCTTGGCTTCTGCAAAAGCAGCGCGCATCTGATCGAAGTCATCTCCATTTATATTGATAACATGAAAGTTAAATGCTTCGAATTTCTTATCTATAGGATATGGGCTGTTAACCTCTGTAATAGGTCCGTCTATCTGAAGATTATTGTTATCTACGATAGCCACGAGATTATCCAGCTTTTTTGCGCCTGCGAACATTGCTGCTTCCCATACCTGACCCTCTTCGATCTCACCATCTCCGAGAAGTGTATATACTCTATAATCTTCCTTGTTAAGCTTCGCAGCCATTGCCATTCCGCAAGCTGCTGAGATTCCCTGTCCCAGAGATCCTGTGCTCATATCCAGACCCGGAAGATACTTCATAGAAGGATGTCCCTGAAGTCGACTACCTGTATGACGAAGTGTCTCAAGTTCTTCCTTGGGGAAATATCCTTTTTCTGCCATTACAGAATAGAGTCCTGGAACTGTATGACCCTTAGACAATACGAATCTGTCACGATGAGGATCAGAAGGATTCTTAGGATCCACATTCATTTCCTCAAAATAGAGATATGTGAACATATCTGCTGCGGAAAGTGATCCACCCGGATGACCGGATTTTGCGGCATGAACCGCTGTAATGATTCCTTTCCTGACTTCATTTGCCAGTTTTTTTAAATCTTTGTTTTCCACTTTGCACCACCTTAAAAAATAAGTCATTATATTGTTACATCTGATTTTTCACAGAAACTGATATGTATTTTTGTATTATATGATCTTAACGATCCAGATATTCCCTGGCAGTTTCTACTGCTTTACTGTAATCATCCTGAAATCCCTGCCATGTTGCCATTATCTCATCATATTTTCCATCCCGTGCCATGAGTTCCTGCTCTTTGGCCTCGGCTGAGAGCTCTTCTGCCCCGATATTAAAAGAAGTACTCTTAATCCCGTGTGCAATTATTCTGTAATTGTCCCAATCCTGATTCTGAACAGCAAGCGAAATCTTGGTGAAGTATTCTTCACTCTGCTCAATATATGATTCTAGAACTTCCCGATATATGTCTTCGTCATCAGCGCAGTACATCATTGCTGTATCATGGTTTAAAATGATTTCATCCAGCATAACATCTCTCCTTAATATGACCTACTTGCTATTCTATTCCCTTTCAGATTATCCGAGTAAATTATATTTTAACATGACTCTTTTATCAATGCCAATTTGCATATAATATATTTGATTTATAATCTATTTGTATTGCCTTTTTAACATCTTACTCTTATAATTTTTACGTATATCTATATATAATCTACATTACATACGAGACGTTTAAATCTTCATGTTAGTTATCAGCAATGTTGGAAGGAGGTAACGTATCATGCATCATGTATTTCAACCTTTCCCAGTTGAAGAACTGGAATTCAATCCTTTTGAAAAATTTGGTAAGGACTGGGCCGCTGTTGTTGTCAGAGACAAGAAAAACAATCGGTCTAATGCCATGACTATAGGATGGGGTACTGTTGGAATCCTATGGGATAAAAAAGTATGTATGGTTTTCATTCATGAGTCCAGATATACTAGGGAACTCCTGGATAATGAGGAAACCTGTTCAATTAATTTCCTTAATATGGACACCAAGGGAAATCGTAATGCACTAAAGTTTCTAGGAAGTGCCTCGGGAAGAAACGAAGACAAGTTAAAAGAAATAGGATTCGAAGTAAATACTGATGGGGATACTCCCTATCTCGATTCAGGCAATTTTATAATATTATGTAAAAAATTAGCCCATTACAGTATTGATTCAAATAATAAAATCGATGATGTCCCCAATAAAGACAAAGAAAAAGACAAAACCCATATCATGTATGTGTTCGAGATCACCAAGGTAATGGCCAGATAGAACTCATTTTAATCAATCATTAATCGATTTTTCAAAACAAAAATCAACGATGTTGCACATGGATCGGGAACATAAAGTCCTCATTAGCATCCTCTGCAACATCTAGAATCGTTGCTTTCCAATCTGATAGCGGATATTTCGATATATATGCTGTCAAAAATGATGTTGGGATCATTGAACAATTGGTTCTATCCTGAGATTCTATATATGCCTTATAAAGAGCTTTTGTCGTATCCGGAACATCTGAAAATGCAGTTTTCATATCAATATCCATTTGGAATCCATCTGCATAGTCAGTTACATCCGGTTCGGCTATCTCTTTTATATTTTCCGTATTTTCTATTTCATTTATCTGTTTTATTTCTTCTGTTTCTCTTAACTCTCCGAGTTCACTCTTCTCCGGATCGATCGTGAGATATAGCTCTGTAACCTCACCATACTCAACTCTTATATGCATTGTGAGATAAGTACCTTCAAGGTTTAGTATCTCATCATATAGTTCGAATTCCTCCGGAAGATATTCGAAACTATTCATCCAGTCCATCAGCTCGTTAATTCCCTTATTGGGATATTTCTCGTCGTCATTGATATACTGGAAAAGGGTAGTATCTGGGAATCTCTCATCAGGAATGGAGTGAGGCAATATCTTATTTCTCTCTGCCATATGTTCCTTATTCAGTATTATCCCGCTGGCAGGGACCTCATCTTCATCCGGAACCTTTAGGCTAATCCGCCCATCAACATCCAGAACCACAGGGGCGTTATCCTCTGTGATGTTATCCATATTATATGAAAAATCCTCGTTATTATCCTGTGACATATATAACCTCATTAATTATTTTTTAAAATCATTCATTTTATCGTCTGAAACTAGCTTCGCCTGAACCAGGAATCTCTGATCAGTCACTTCATTACATGTAGAAAGTGTAACTATTTTGTCATCCTTGGTAGCTGCATTTTCGGCATCGTAATTTTTTTTGGTACCATTTTTTTGAATCTCGTTTAGGTATTCTTTAAACATGCTGGGATTCTTGAAATCATTATAATAATCAAGAATAAGTCTGTCATCAGAATCATATGCTGCGAATATCCTATAAGTCAGTTTTCTATTATCCTCTGTGAAAATAGTAAACTCAGAATTATCTTTAAAGAACTTGGCATTGTCATAATTATGAAGAGTTCTGAACATCTTGCCTGTCGAATGAACATTATGGCCATAGATCACAGTAACCGGGTTGGAAAAATCTTTTTTATTTCTCATCTGGATATAGATAGTTCCAACAGGCTGTTTTTCCTGAGAATATCCATGATCGAGATAATAGTCCTCTCCCTTATCCTTGGTACTCTGACAAACAGCATAATCGACCTTGGTATTTGGGATTCTTATCCATGCGAAAATATCCGGATTCTGCTTATGAAGTGTAGCAAAATCAACAGGATTTGTATTTTTTGGCTCGGCCTTGATCTGCTTCTCTGTTTTAACAGCACTATGCATTTCCTTTTCAGGTTTTGAATCTGTATGATCTCTAACAATCATTCCAATCAATATCGCTCCGCACAGGACTATTATGGTCAATAGTACTATTCTAAGTGTTCTGATTTTTTTCTTTTTCTGAATGGCTTCCGCTGAATTCGGAGCGTTCTCTTTTTTTACAGTTTCTGTCTCAGTTGCAGTATCTACTGTATTTTCTGTTTCCACAACCCTCTTATTTTCAGATTCGTCAGACTGAAAAATGTCTTTATCATTATTTTCTAACACAACTAGCCCCCTTGATGACTTTAAGTTATAAGTATCGGACTTGAAATTAAATCACAATACGGTCAAACGCTTTCAAATAATATCACATTTGTAGTAATAAAAAAAGTCCCCTGCAACATTGTGCAGGGGGCAATATCTCTACTTTTTGTATATGTTCTAGAAACCCAATACAGCTACTCTCAGCTTGTCTGATTCGATGTAGACTGTGTGCTTCCTTCTGTACCATTTTTCCAATCATTGAACTTCTTTACGACAGCATCATAGGTCTGCTTCGAAATATCCGGAAGGCTCTTGCCCCATGTTCCTGTTGCCTGTTCAAATCCTTTTTTGAATGCATTAAGCATCTCATCAGCTTTAGTCGGATCGTTGCCGGTCAGAGCCTTGGCAAAATCCAATATTCGATCAGATGTCTTATTAACACCCCAATATCCATTTTCTGATATGTCTTCCTGTGCCTGTTTCTTGGTGGCTGCATCTACGGTAAAATTGCCTCCTGCCAGGAATTTCCACATATCATCTGCTGATCCCAGAGTCTTGCCCTGTCCCTGCATGGTCTTCTTGACAATTTCCAACAACTGACTCTGCCTCGCCTCTGCATCATCCTTGAGCTGCTGTATAATTGCCGATCTGTCCTTTGTATCTACCTTGTTAGAAGTATCCTTGTCGCTCTTACTGCTTTTTTCAAAAACAGCTGCCTCTCCATAAACACTTTTTTTATCAGTGCTCTTTGCCTCAATTTTGACCTCGGCTGACTTTTTGGCCGTAGCACTTGCACTAGTAGCATTAACAACGCTATTTGTAAGTGCCTCAATTGAATTTACTGCCATAATTAGCTCCTTCCTTGAACATAAACAAACGCTTCTTCCCTGAAGTCCATGGTATCTAAATTATTCATGTTTCTCTGCCTATCCGGCCGAAAATACACTCCTACTCATCTAATATCTTTATCGGAAGATCTGAACAAACAAGTTATATCATAAACAATAAATCATCTATCATTTTTGTACATTTTTTGTATTTACATCTATTTTATAAGATCTATTATCACTTTTTCTTTTTTGATCAGATCTGAAACCGTATTTTCCTCATCTACATTGAAAAAGTCGTAAGCCTTGACCTCTTTTTGATATACAATATGCTGCCATACAAAGTCCATTATATTCTTCTGTTTTTCCTTCACAAAAAAAAGTAATAGCTGATTTTCCTTGGGCGATGTCCATACAGCTCTCCTTCGAAACAGGTTCTTCATGTCAGCATAATATTCATCAACTGTTACGCCCTTTAGCCTAACATATAGAAGTGTAGTAGGATATTTCTTGCACTGGTCTATTTCATCAAGCATCCGCCTTATTACCTCAATATCCTTGATTACCCTATCCTGCTCATCCACTGCAACTTCCGGCTCATTACCTGTCTGCTGTTCCTGTTGATCCTGATATCCCTGTTTATTATTTTCTCTGTCTGATTCACTTCTGAAAATTGCTTCCACAATCGCTTCACTTGTATCAAGTGTTTCAGATTTTGAAATGACTGTTTCGGTTGCCTCAGAATCATTAATTTCGTTTTCTTGTACAGCCTCTGAATCCGGGATTGCATTTTCTTGTATAACATCAGAATCTGGGATTGCATTTTTTCCCATTATCTCAGAATGTCGGATCTCTGTGTCAGATGATTTTTCATCCACCAAATCAGGTTCTTCACTGGCAATATCAGCAGCTTCAGAAATTTTATCGAGAGCCTTTTCCCACTGTTCCTTGCCACACTCCACTTCATTGGATTTTTCCTGAAGCAGCACACTCTGAACTGCCTTTAGATTGTCAATATCCTTCTCTGAATTTTTCAAACGGATACATACTTTTTTATATTTTGACTGGAGCTCTGCATTTTCCTCATTGATATGATTAAATGCTTTTCTATCATTTACGGTAACAGAAATGAAAATTATCTCAAATACCAGTGCAACTATTTCTGCTGTTATAAGTGCAACCCCTGAATAATCAGTTGCAAATAAGAAATCGTTGCCATCTGCTAACCATTTAAGGTACAGAATATATCCTATCCCAGACAGCACGACTCCTGATAAAATAATAGATAAAAATACTAATGCTGCTGATTTTTTATTCTTGTGCAAAACTTTAGTCCCTTCTGTAATGGCCAATGCTTATATTCAAACTGCGTATGATTCATTTTCCGAACCTCTTCAGCTACTCTTACTATATATTAAAAAAATGGTTTCGAGCCTCTTAATTATAAGACCACGAAACCACTTTTTCCACTTATTATTTTTTATGTATATGACACTTTTATCAAAAGCTACCAAAATCCGCCAAAAACTATGTTAAATTACTATTTATCAGTTAGTTTTATTTATGGTACGGTTCATTATTCATAATGCGAAACCCTCTGTATATCTGTTCTAGTAATATAACTCTCATGAGTTGATGTGGAAATGTCATTTCGGAGAAGCTGATAGAATATTTACACCTCTTAAGCACTTCCTCACTTAGTCCAAGAGATCCTCCGACTATGAACACAACATGGCTGCCACCCTCTTCCAACCAGTTTGCAATTTTTTCAGAGAATTCCACTGAATCATACATCTTGCCCTTAATGGCAAGAGATACGCAGAGTTCCTTGTCCTTGATATGGGACATGATTCTCTTGCCTTCTTTATCCTGAACGGCAGCTATTTCCCTATCAGAAGAATTTTCTGAGGTTTTTTCATCAGCGACCTCCACGATATTAACTTCTGCGTATTTTGACAGCCTTTTTTTATATTCTGCCACTCCATCACGGAAATATGATTCCTTTAATTTTCCTACACATAGAATTGTGATTTTCATAATATATTCTTTATTTCCTTTATAACTTATTAATGAGTAAAACAGGCAGAACTTTTCCAAGTTCTACCTGTTGATTTTACTTTTCCGAAGAAGGCAGTTCAATTTCGGCCTTGAAAAGATCTCCATCAATTATTATGTCAAACTTACCACCCATTAGATTTGTCAGATCTCTGGCAATTGCAAGTCCTAGACCGCTTCCCTCTGTATTTCTGGAAGAATCGCCCCTGGCAAAACGTTCAATCAGTTCATCTGATGATATATTAAGTCTGTCTCGAGAAACATTTTTTATAGTTATTTTTGTTTTTCTGATCTCATCCGTTGCTGTAAAATTGGGTTCTTCATAAATATTATTCTGGTTTGTGGTCCTATAGACTGCTGCCTTTTCCCATAGCATTCCTGACTCTTGACTATTGGAACCGGAAGTCGGATCAGATCCACCATTATTATCACTCCCGTTGTCAGGTTTTGCTGTATTTTCATTACTGTTATAGGATTTTGAAGCATTTTCATCACTGTTATAGGATTTTACCGTATCTTCATTACTTTTACGAGTATTGAGTATCCTGTCACTTGTAATGTCAATATAGGCTCTGCTGTTTTCCATGCCATACTTTTTAATATTATTTAAAAGATTATCCAGAACTCTCGACAGGTGTCTTCCATCAGCCATAGCCATTATGTGGGGTTCCTGCTCGTTAATTACTATCTCGATATTCTTCTCTTCCAGAACATCCTGAAATTCCGCAACCTCCTGATTCACTATGGAACCAAGATCGATCATCTGGAGCTCCACCGGAAGATCTCCACTGGCTGCCTTGGCAGCATCAAATAGATCCAGCGTCAGATCTTTTAGCCTGTTTGTTTTCTCATCCAGGATCCTGAGGTATTCCGGAGCATTTTCACTATTCAGCCCCTCCTTTTTCATGAGATCGATATACGATACCATAGAGGTAAGAGGTGTCTTTAGATCATGAGAGACATTTGATATAAGAGCAGACTTCATTCTCTCGTTTTTAACTTCTTTTTCCACTGCATTTTTAACAGCTTCCGAAATATCATTAATGTCTCCTGATAATTCATCCAGCTCGCTATTGTCATTGGTTCTTCTGATCCTGGTATTGATGTCACCACTGGCAAGCCTCTTGATCCCGTTTCTTATCTCCATATATCTGTCAAAGAATTTCGGTTCAAAAATAACAATCGCCACTCCCCACAAACCCGCCAGAATTAAGATCAAAAGTCCTGACTGAGAAGATATTCCGATCATTATAACTATAAATGAGCCTATCAGAAGAGCAAATGATATTCCGAGCCACTTTGACTTGCTCTTGCTTTTTCTACGAAAAGCATCCTGAAATAACGTGATGGCATATCCAAAAAAAGTTCTCTTAAAAAAAGATCCATTCTTTATCTTTACAGTAAGACTCTTTATTATATGAAGTTCATATAAGGATATCATAAAAGCCATGAATATTCCGAGCCCCGACACAAAAACAGGGTCAACGATATCTCTGATATCCGATCCATATCCTACCAAGAAATCATAATCTGCATGAACTCCATACAGAGCTAAAATCTTTTCATAGGCTGATATAACACCGCCAAACAATCCATATCCGATTCCTGAGACCAATACCATAATGGTAGGTACAGATGCGATTCCTGCAAGGATACCAGCACATAGCTGAACATCAGAATATATCCTGTCATACCAAGGCAATTCTTTTTTATTGCTTGTAAATATAATAGATATAATGGCAAATATACAGGCAGCTATTATACAGATAATCGTAATCTCCATTGCAGTTCGAAAATCAGCAACAAGATTATGACTTGTAACTACAGCATACATATCACTCTTCATGCCCTTCAATTTGTCAGAATCCGAATACCAATAATAGATCTCGGATGTGTTCGTCAGCCTTTGTGTAACTATTGCGGCAGAGCCAAACACAGCTGCTCCTGTACAGCTGAGGACAAAAAGTAGTCCTGATAATATGTTAATTACTTTTTTACTTGGGTTAAGACTAATCTCAACTTTTTTTTCTTCCATCACATTCCTCCGGCCAGCTTTTTATAAAAATACCGGCTACAAAAATCACTCTTCGATCTTATATCCGATTCCCCATACTACCTTGAGGTATCTCGGATTCTTCGGATCTATTTCTATTTTTTCGCGAATGTGACGTATATGGACAGCTACCGTGTTCTCAGGATTATACGCAGGCTCATTCCAAACTGCCTCATATATCTGTTCCATAGAAAATACTCTTCCGGGATGCATCATCAGACATTCAAGTACTCCATACTCTTTGGGTGTGAAAATCACTTCCTCACCATCTACCATTACGTTTTTTCTGTCTGTATCAAGTACTATCCCGCCAACCTTGATCTCACCCTGGCTCTTAGCCGGCATACTTCCAAGTGTAGTATATCTCCTGAGAAGTGCCTTGACTCTTGCTACCAGTTCTACGGAATTAAATGGTTTGGTGATATAATCATCTGCACCTGCATCGAGACCATTGACTAGATCATAGTCCTCTGACCTTGCTGTAAGCATGATAATAGGGATGTTTTTTTCTTGTCTTATCCTTCTGGTTGCTTCGATTCCATCCATTTTAGGCATCATGATGTCCATGATCACCAACTGGATCTCCTCTTTTCCCAGCATTTCAATAGCCTGTATACCATCATTGGCCTGACATGTATCGTAGCCTGCATTCTTTAGGTATATTTCTATTGCTCTTGCAATCTCCCTGTCATCATCACATACAAGTATTTTCAAACTCATTTCCTTCCTGGTTCACTCCTTATCAGCTTGCCATTCTCCCATTCGCAGTTCCAATTATAATCAGAGAATCTTATTAACAAGCTGATATAAATCTTAACATTTTCTTAAATGAAACAATTAATTATTAATACTTTACTCTGGAATCTTTTCAGGCTCCGGATAATCCACACCAAATGTCTCAACTGTCATTGTCTCGATCTTCTGCTCATTTACAGGGTGATCACTCCAATCAGTTTCTGTTATTGCTATCTTATCTACTACTTCCATTCCCTCGAGGATCTTACCAAATCCGGCATATTCCCCATCCAGATGTCGTGCATCATTATGCATAACAAAAAACTGTGAACCGGCAGAATCAGGATCCATTGTTCTAGCCATGGATAAAACTCCTGCTGTATGTTTCAAATCATTTTTAAATCCATTAGCTGAGAACTCTCCTTTAATAGAATATCCGGGGCCTCCCATTCCTGTTCCGGTAGGATCTCCGCCCTGAAGCATAAATCCCTTTATAACTCTATGAAAAATAATTCCATCATAATATCCTGACTTGATAAGCGCGATAAAGTTGTTAACTGTATTAGGAGCGATCTCCGGGTATAGCTCAGCCTTCATAACTGAACCATCTGTCATCTTGATTGTAACTATAGGATTCTGCATTTTAATTCCTCTCATATCTTTTTAATTAAATTTTTATTGAAGTAACCGCCAAAATATTGTACCTAATTATGTATGGATTATAAACATTTTTCTATTCTTCCAATAGTTCTATTTTCTCATCCGCTTTAAAATGTGCTGTTATTATGTATGTCGTAAGCTCAGCGGCTCCAAAAGCAAGCCACACTCCTGTCATTCCTATGAACCTCGGAAGAATAAGTGCAAACAGAACTATAAGGATCAGACCTCGCAGGATAGCAATCAGGCTGGATTCCTTGGCTCTTCCTGTAGCACTGAAATATGATGCCCTTATCATGTTTATTGCTGCAAAAATAAACCCAATAAAATAAATCTTTAGTCCGGGTTCTGACATTCTTGCCAGTTCCTTTGATCCAGCGCTATTAAATATCGATACAAGGACCGGAGCAAATATAAATACTAAAACAATCTGAATCACTGCAAGTGTGAGTCCTATAAGAATCGATTGTTCCAATAGAAGTTTCTTTCTGATCTTATCACCTCTGCCATAAGCTTCACTGGCCAATGGCTGAAGTCCTGTAGACACTCCATTAAAAATTGCGCTGGCCACAATTGCAATATTGGCAATTACTCCATAGGCCGCTACCCCTATGTTGCCCGCAATAGTCATAATTGAATAATTAAACGCTATTATTGTGATCCCACCTGATATCTCTGCTACAAATGCTGCTGTTCCCAGCTTGCTGCCTCTGAACAAAGTCTTGAAATCGAGTTTCCCCGGGATCAGACGGATATGATTATTTCTCTTACCGAAAAAATGTATACAACATATGCTGATCCCTACAATAGGCGAGAGCCCTGTAGCCAGAGCTGCACCGAATACTCCCAACCCACAGGGAAAAACCAAAATATAATCAAATAGAATATTAAATAAACTGCTAAAAAGCGTTGATGCCATAGCGATTTCAGAATCGCCATCATTTCGTACAAAACTGGTACATGCATAGTGTGTCATAAACATAGGTCCAAAACAAAATGCCACCGTGAGATATGGCTTACCAATCTCGATAATAGCCTTATCAGCACCTTCCAATCTCAGAATTGCTTCAGAACCGAATATTCCAATAAGTACAAAAAAAACACTGCATATAAGTTCAAATGCAATGGCATTAAAGAACAGTCTGTCATAGCCTTCCCGCTCTTCTGCTCTGTATATAGAGTACAGTGTTGCATGGCCTATTCCGACCATTGCCGCAATGGCATTCATGATATTATAGGCCGGAAGGCATAGATTAAGTGCTGTAATTCCGTTGGTACCACCAACTACAGATATGAAGTATGTATCGGCAAGAACATAAGCAGATAATCCCACCATACCCAGAACATTCTGATACACAAATCTCTTTAATTGTGAATCAATTTTCACTTTCTCAATTGTCATATACTATTAAAAGCCTGTTTCACATCATCCAATATGTCCTCGATATTTTCCAGCCCTACAGAGAACCTAATCATACCCGGTTCTATACCGGCTTCCATAAGCTGTTCATCTGTCAGCTGTCTATGGGTCTCCGATGCAGGGTGAAGTACACAGGTCCTTATATCCGCAACATGCACTTCATTGGAGCACATTTTCAGACTATTCATCCACTTCATAGCCGCTTCTTTTCCGCCTTTTATCACAAAGCTGATGACTCCGGATGCGCCTTTTAGGTACTTTCTGGACAGCTCATAGTTCTGATCACCAGGAAGTCCTGGATATGTAACATTTAAAACCTTGGGTTCCGATGCAAAATATTTTGCAACAATTTCTGCATTTTCACAGTATCTCTGCATACGGACTGCTAAGGTCTCTAGTCCCATATTAAGAAGAAAAGCTGAATGTGCTGCCGGATAACATCCGAAATCTCTCATCAGCTGCATTCTGGCCTTGATAATATATGCGGCCTTGCCATAAGTCTCAGTATATGAGATTCCATGGTAGGACTCATCCGGTTCCGTAAGTTCTGGGAATCTACCGTTTTTCCAATTAAAATTACCACTATCTATGATCACTCCGCCATTTTGAACAGCATGTCCATCCATATATTTTGTTGTGGAATGAACCACTATATCTGCGCCAAATTCAAATGGTTTACATAGAACCGGTGTTGCAAATGTATTGTCTATGATAAGAGGTACTCCATGCTTATGAGCAATATTAGCATATCTCTCTATGTCAAAAACCGTAAGAGCAGGATTGGCAATGGTCTCTCCGAAAACAGCCCTTGTATTGGGTTTAAAAAGAGCGTCGATCTCATCATCGGTCATGTCCTTGGTAGCATAGATGCATTCTATTCCAAAACGTTTAAGCGTAACTGAAAACAGATTGATGCTCCCACCATAGATCTCTGTTGAAGCGATAAAGCTATCCCCTGCTGATAAAATGTTAAGGAGCGACATCATAGTGGCAGCCTGACCGGATGTGGTGCACATAGCTCCAACGCCGCCCTCTAAGGCATTGATCTTTTCCTCAACAGCCATAACGGTTGGATTGCCAAATCTGGAATATATCAGACTTTTTGTTGGCTCATCAAAAACCGATGCTATTTCTTCGGTTGAATCGTACACATAAGTAGTACTCTGAACTATGGGAACAGTACCAGGCTCTCCATTTTTCGGTGTATAACCTGCTCTTAGACATAGGGTCTCGTCACGCATGTTTAGTCTCCTTTTTCTTTCTTTTCTTTTTCCTATTAATTATTTCTTTTCCTTTTTATGACTTTTATTTTTATGACTTTTTATAACTTCACCTATAGATTATCATATTTTCCCTGTATTGAAATGGAAAAAAGCCCAATTTTATTCTGTAATTTCCTAGTATCAGTTATAGGTTTTTCATGTTACACAGGTAATGATCACTCCGCCAAAAATACCATAACTGACCGATTCCCGATTCGGATAGTATTATTGACCTCCGGCAGATTCTTCATGACAGGATTTCCCAAATATGTATCTATAACCTTATGCCACACAGCTTTGGAACCATCAGGAAGCTTTGGAAGCGTAATATTAAGATCATCCCAATAACTATTAACAGCTACATACACAGCCTCTTCCTTGTCCGTCTTTGGGTTCATACCGGCAAACATAACGCCAACGTAATGATCATCAGCTACAAAATTCACATCAAAAGGTCTTATTCCATGCATTGACATCTCGGGAAATCCAAAAGCCGGATCATATTTTGTCCTAATACATAGATGCTTTTTACGAAATCTGATCATAAACTGGAAGAACTCATAAAGGGGTTTGTTTCTGTTATAGTCATCCCAATTTAACCATGAAATATAGTTATCCTGACAGTACGAGTTGTTATTTCCGCCCTGAGAATTTCCGAATTCATCTCCCATATAAAACATAGGGGTACCACGGCTCATCAAAAGTGTGGCGGCGGCATTTCTGAACATCCTTCTCCTAAGCGTTTTGATCCCGGGATCAGTTGTCTCTCCTTCTATTCCACAGTTCCAACTCAGATTATCATTAGCTCCGTCTGTATTGCCCCAATTGTTTTCTTCATTATGTTTTTCACTATATGTATACATATCATGAAGGGTGAATCCATCATGACAGTTCAGAAAATTAACAGAAGCATTATGCCCTCTATACTTCGGATCATATAGATCAGGAGATCCCATTATTCTCTGGGCTGCTGCAAAGGCCTTACCAGTATCTCCCTTTAAGAAAGAACGCATATCATCTCTGTATCGGCCATTCCACTCTGCCCATCTGTTCCATGACGGAAAAGAACCAACCTGATATAGTCCTCCGGCATCCCAAGCCTCTGCTATTAGCTTTGTATTGCCAAGGATCGGATCAAACGCCAGGCTCTGGAGCAGTGGAGGATTCTGCATGGGCGATCCATCCTCATTTCTTCCAAGAATGGTAGCAAGATCAAACCTGAATCCATCAATGTGAAAATTGATGACCCAGTATCTCAGGCAGTTTCTAATAAACTGTTGAACAATAGGGTGATTACAATTAAGCGTATTGCCACATCCGCTAAAATTGTAATAATAGCCATCCGGTGTCAGCATATAGAAAATATTATTATCGATACCTTTAAAACTAAAGGTAGGGCCCTGCTCGTTACCCTCAGCAGTATGATTAAACACTACATCCAGGATAACTTCGATCCCATTATTATGAAGTTCTTTGATTAGTTTTTTTAGGCTTGTTCCTTCACGATTATATTCCACAGTAGACGTATAGCTCGTATTCGGCGCAAAAAAGCATACCGTGTTGTATCCCCAATAATCTATAAGCTCACGTCCGTAAAAGTCTCTATGACCTAAATGCTCGTCAAATTCAAATATAGGCATAAATTCCACGGCTGTTATCCCAAGGCTCTTAAGATAGGGTATCTTTTCCATTACTCCTTCAAAAGTCCCGTGATTCTTATCTCCTACATCTGCATCTTGCGCCATGGTAAATCCTCTGACATGCGTCTCGTAGATAATAAGATCTTCCATGGGAAGCGGTTTACGTTTGCTCTTTCCCCAGTCGAAATTATCCTTGACGACTCTGCCCTTATATACCATGTCATTCTGGATTCCCCAAATGCTCTGTCCGGTGACAGCCTTGGCATAAGGATCCAGCAAGATCTTATCTTTATTGAATACTAGCCCCTCTTTGAAATTGTACGGTCCATCTATACTATAGGCATACTCAAAATCTTCAATTTCCAACCCAAAAACTATCATAGACCATACATTCCCGACTCGATAATTATCTGGGAATTTCAGAACCGCATAGGGTGTTTTATCTGTCCTTTTAAAAAGTAAAAGTAACACTGAAACGCCCTGATTAGTAGAGATAGTAAAATTAACTCCTGTAGGAATTGCAGTGGCCCCGTTTATCTCATAGAATCCGGGGCGCACCGGAAACCCTGCAATAATGTCATAAGGCTGCATATGAATAGAGTCATATTTTATCATCTGCTTACGCATACTGTTATCTATTTCATCTTCTGATGCATCATCAGACACGCCATCTTTATATTTATCCTCTGATGCATCACCAGACACGCCATCCTTATATATATCCTCTGATTCATTTCCATACAATCTGTTATCTGTAAGTCCCGGCATATAATGCCTCCTCTTCAAACATTTTGTCACTCAGGAAAAATACTATTTAATGTTTTTGGCACGATCTTTCACAACCTTATCAAAATTAATAACGTTATGATCATATTCTTTTTCCATATATTCTGAATGAATCATAAAATCAGCTGTTGCCTTGTTGTTGGCGATAGGCACATCGTATACCTGTGCAATTCTAAGAAGCGCCTTAACATCGGGATCGTGGGGCTGTGCCATAAGTGGATCAGAAAAGAATATGATCATATCAATTCTTCCCTCTACAACTTTTGCTCCGACCTGCTGATCTCCACCAAGAGGTCCTGAATTATATCCCTTTATCACAAGCGATGTTGCATCACTTATCATTCTGGCAGTAGTTCCGGTACCGCAAATATCATGTTTCTTTAAAATATCTTCATTTTCCTTGCACCATTCTATCATCTCACTTTTTTTACCATCATGAGCTATAAGTGCAATGTTTTTTTTGATTCCAATTGTCAGTGTAACAAAATCCATATAATAGTCCTTTCTTGTTATTGTGTCTTTTACTCGATTATAACTGTTTGTAGAGATTTTTGTATATAGGAATATTATGAATACAAAAAAGAAAACCTCGCAATTCCTTTGGATCAAAGGTTCTACGAGGTTTTCTATGAATGAGACACGCGGGATTCGAACCCGCGACAACCTGATTAAAAGTCAGGTGCTCTACCAACTGAGCTAGTATCTCATATTTATAATCCTAAAAAAAGATTTCTAAGCATATGTTTCAGGCTTAAAAAAAGGGCATGACTCATAACTGGGCTAGTCGGATTCGAACCGGCGCATCTAGGAGTCAAAGTCCCATGCCTTACCGCTTGGCTATAGCCCATTATTGTTTTGCTATAGCGCCAAGGTGGATAGTGGGATTCGAACCCACGGCCTCAAGAGCCACAATCTTGCGCGCTAACCAACTGCGCTATACCCACCCTATTATAGGAAATAAAAAATGTGCTCGCGGGGATTCGAACCCCGGACCCACGGCTTAGAAGGCCGTTGCTCTATCCAACTGAGCTACGAACACATAAAAGCGGGTGATGGGAATCGAACCCACGTATCTAGCTTGGAAGGCTAGTGTTCTACCATTGAACTACACCCGCATCTCAAATAGAAAATCAACTCGGGGTGACAGGATTCGAACCTGCGACCCCCTGGTCCCAAACCAGGTGCTCTAGCCAAGCTGAGCCACACCCCGTTTGTTCCTTACTTGAAACGCAAGTGCAATTATATATTTAATTCCGGATCATGTCAAGGGATTTTTGAAATGAATTTTTAAAAATTTTCATTTATCTGATTTTTACAAATATTTCTGATTGAAAACCAGCTGTCCATCAGGGGAAATCTCTATAACCAGGTATGAAGGTTTTCTATCATCCTGTCTCGGAAATGCTATACTTCCAGGATTCGCAATAACTATATCAGGCTCCTGCATAAGCAGCGGCTGATGTGTATGTCCAAACAGGCACGCATCAGCTCCCAACTCTTTTCCCTTATAATACAGCTCCAGGAGATCATAATTCACCATATATCTGTGCCCATGTGTCAGAAAAAATCTATTGCCTTCCAGTTCCACCGTCATGTCATAGGGCAGATCACTGTCATTATCACAATTTCCTCTTACCATATCAACCTGGCAATCAGCTATATCTCTTATATGATCAGCATCACCCATAGAATCACCCAAATGAAATATTCTGTCTGGTTGAATCTGTTTTATTACCTTTTCAATATTGTTTCTCTCACAATGTGTGTCGCTTACTACCAAAATTTTCATCTATTATCCTTAATCAAAGCATGAAATCTATTTGATCATTTCAAGCTAGACATGAAATTTATCTTGCAAACTTATTGCTTATTAATTATTTCTATTTTTCATTTTTTCTAAAAGGTCACGCATTGCACGGACGGCCTTTCCGCGATGGCTGATGACATTCTTCTGCTCTTCTGTTAGCGCAGCCGAGGTACATCCATATTCATCTAAATAAAAAATTGGATCATAGCCAAAACCATTTTCGCCCTGGATTTTGTCCGAAATATAGCCTTCCATTTTCCCATTGGTAATAAAAACATCTCCTGATGGATCAATAAGTGCTATCGTGCATACAAATCTTGCCGTTCTCTTTTCAAAAGGAACATCCTTTAATCTTTCAAGAATTGCAGAATTTTTGGCAGAATATGCTGTATCATGCCCCATAAACCTGGCGCTTTTCACTCCAAGTTCTCCAGGCATCGCATCTATTTCCAATCCTGAATCGTCAGCCATTACATAACCGCCGCACTTATCCCAAACGTCCCTTGCTTTGATCTCTGCATTGGCTTCAAATGTATCGCCGTTCTCCTCAGGGTCAGATTCTATTCCAGCATCTTTCATAGAAATAATTTCAAATTTCTCAGAATCAAAGATTTCTCTTGCTTCCCTGATTTTGTCCTTATTGCCTGACGCAAGTATGATTTTTGTCATTTTTCTCCTCATATATATACATATATACACATAAAAAATTATTCATATATCAAATTAGCACTATGGGCTTTGCAACTGCTGACATAGTTAATGCTCTATCCTATCTACTGTTGGTCCATCTGCTGCTGGTCTAGCTGCTTCAGGATCGCCTGATATAGCCCTTCTGCCGCTGCTTCCTGATATTCCGATGTGATCAGCTTGCTACGTTCATCATAATTGCTTAAATAGCCTACCCTTACAAGGGCAGACACAGTATGCTTTTCCTTGAGTATTGCCTCTTCATCTCCAGGTATCAGTCCGCGGTTCTTGCATCCTAGATTCCTCAGAAGTCCATCAAGACATTCCGATGCAAATATCTTACCCTGTCCTGTATCGTCCGTAGTTAGGTATTCTGCCGCTGCTCCCTGCATAGACGATGTTCGTCCGCTTGAAGTCGAGTTAAGGGCCACAGAGAGGAAGATATCGGCTCGTATGGAGTTGCAGATCTTTGCTCTCTCCTCCGGGCTCATTATCATATTGTCTTCTCTTGTATAATATACCTTGGTACCTTTTGGCGTGCTTTCAGAGAACCTTGTCTTGATCCTCTTGACGATATCAAGGGCAATATCCCTTTCATATTGAGAATCATCACTTTTTTGGGCAACGCCCTCTCCACATGATGCATCTATAATAATAATTTTCTTATATATTTCATTGGGACGCTTAAAATCAATACAGAGCCAACCATTCTTTTCAGACAGTTTTGCTTCATAAAATTTATTAAAACAAAACTCAAAAGTGTCACCTGTTGAAGAATAGGTGAAAAGAATATCCTTCATCCTACCCGTAGATCCAATCATCTTATAATCCTGTGGATACGCAGCATCCGCGCCAGGTATCGTTATCGACACCTTGGATCTGGCGATGTCTGATTTAGAAGTGATGTTTTGAGAAGTCACATTGTGAGGAAGTTTCATTTTGATCTGGTTGTTTCCGTCATTCTTGTCATCAAAAAGTGATATGACCGACCAAGTACTCTTTCCTGTCATTTTTTTCTGATATTCAGCCGATCTTGCATGCAGATCAGGGAAAATGGTCAGGAAAAATACAGAAATCAGAAATACCGTTATAATAATTATAAAGATTATCCAGCTAACCTTGTCTTCACTTTCATGTCTCATTTTTTATCATCCGCATAAACTTTCAGGCATATATTGGCATCAAAATCCGTTTCGATCCTGGCCCAATTTACTCCATTCGAACTTATATAGCCCTCACCATCGTCAATTTTCACATTTTTGGTTAATACATTTCCGTTATATTCAATTGGTATCTGATTACCATTTTTATCGCTGGTAAGCTCTATTATAACGGCAAACCTCTTGCCCTCGTAGACCTTAGTATCATGATCAAAAGGCACAGTATAATAGCCCACATCGTGGAACTTTCCACTGGCAACATGGATCTTATTGGACAACGATAGCGTATCTGTATAGTCAGGAACCACATAGACATTATATGAAACATCCTTGGAAGTGGTGTAGAAACCACATGACTTCAATACCTCATCCGAAGATGCGGTATATGTATTAGCTCCATAAGCTGTTTTTGAATCATATCCTGCTGAACCTATCTCTCCACAGAGGTCTGTCTGATATATTCTGTCATAGTTGGTATTGCCTTCTATTTTAACGTAGGAAACTCCAAACTGTCCTACATTGGTGTCATAATATGACACATAAAATACGCCATTATCTCCGAACTTGTCTCCCCAACTGTTTTGGCAGATAAATGCACCATCACCTGGGCAGGAATGTTTAAAATTATTTTTGGAATAATTATCATCCCATCCGATTATCAGAACATCATGGTTAGGTTCTTTATTTCCATAGTAATAATAAGAATTAGAAGCAGAAT
>JAGOLM010000045.1 GCA_017994075.1 Lachnospiraceae bacterium | reverse complement strand
TTCTCTACAGTTCATGAATGCTGTCATGCGTGGTATGCTCATAATGTTGACGATAAATATGACGGAACTATCTTGTTAGATGGCGTATCCTATGGAATGCATGAGTCACAATCACGTTTATGCGAGAACTATCTGGGAAGATCACAGGCTTTTTGGGAAAATAATTTTCCGGTACTACAGAGGATATTCCCGGATCAGCTTGGTCAGGTTTCCATTGATGATTTCGTCAAGGCTGTAAATGTATCCAGACCTTCTCTTGTCAGAACGGAAGCAGACGAACTTACATATCCTATGCATATATTGATCAGATATGAAATTGAAAAGGGACTTTTTAATGGAACCATTTCCACAGAAGGCCTTGATAAGACCTGGAATGAAATGTATAAAAAATATTTAGGAGTGGACGTTACATCAGACAGAGAGGGAATCCTACAGGATGATCACTGGGCAGATGGGTGCCTTGGATATTTCCCTACGTATGCTCTTGGAACAGCCTTTGCAGCCCAGTTTATGCACAAGATGAGACAGGAAATAGATGTAGATGATCTACTTCGGAATGGTCATTATGATAAGGTCATGGAATGGTTGAAAAATAATATTCAGCATTATGGCAGAAGATATGATGCTGATTGGGTAATTCAGCATGCAACCGGAGAACCATTTAATCCCCAGTATTTTATTGATTATCTCACAGATAAATATACAAAGCTGTACAATTTTGATTGATTGTTTGTTTGACTAAATTTTGAACCATTACAATTGGATTATGATATAATCCAATTAAATACTTGGATATATTTTTCCAAAGGTTATAAGACGAATTTGCACTGAACTTCACCATGGCATTTAAATGTAATCATATCAAATGGATAGAATTGCAACGGAGTGCGAATATGGAAATTCAAAACAATAATCTTTTTGATCCGTTGACGGGTCTATATAACTTATCCGGTTTCTTGAAGGAAATACAGCATGAGGACATACTTCCAAAATTTCCCCATATGATGTTGTATTTTAATGTGATGGGTTTTTCCACGTTTAACAACAGCTACGGCTATATCGCCGGTAATAAATTTCTAAATAGTTTAGCAGAGAGAATGATAGGAGTTTTCCCCAACGCGATAGCTTCAAGGGAATTCTCCGATCATTTTATTCTTCTTACGGAATATATAAGCAGAGAAGATGTTATCGCCAAGATAGATAGTCTGCAGAAAGCGGTAGACATTCTGTCTCAGAATCTTAATCTTATCCTAAAGGTAGGAATCTGTTATGAAGAAATTCCTCTTCATGATGATATATTTCTAATGGATAAGGCTAAAAATGCCTGTTCTTATGTCATAAAAGAAAAGGACAATTGCTATGCTTTTTATTCAGAACAGGTAGAACAGAATCTGGAGAGGGAGACCTATCTGCTTCGAAATCTCGATTATGCTATAGAGAAAAACAAGATATTCCCATACTATCAAAGAGAAATTAGAACTCTTACGATGGAGTGTTGCGGGTATGAGGCTCTGGCAAGGTGGGCTGATGATGGTTACGGAACATTACCACCCGGTATATTTATTCCTATTTTGGAGGAAGCAAGACTAATTCACAAATTGGATCTGCACATAATTGAGGATGTGTACAGTACCATGAGAAAAATGCTAGATCTGGGACTATCTCCGGTACCGGTTTCTGTCAACCTATCCAGAATAGATTTTGAACTTTGTGATGTTGTGCGTGAAATCGAAAAAATAAGAAATAAGTATGATGTTTCTCCGGATTATATTAGGATAGAGATTACTGAAAGTGCATTTACAGAAGATTCGGAGCTTTTGATCAATGAGATCAGTAGGCTCAGACAAGCAGGATATGAGATATGGATGGATGATTTTGGATCGGGTTATAGTTCCCTTAATAATCTGAGATCATATCAATTTGATGTTATAAAGATCGATATGAACTTTCTTAAAGAATTCGAAACCAATCCCAAAGGAAGAATAGTCCTAAGGTCTATTATTGGAATGATAAAAGAGTTAAAGATGCATACGCTGTGTGAAGGTGTTGAGACTCTTGAACAGTATGATTTCCTAAAGGAAGCAGGCTGTGAGAAAATACAGGGATTCCTATTCGGGAAACCTATGCCGGCTAGTATTAGGGATACAGGAATTATTTTTATCGGAGAAATGCCCGATGCAGGACCTAAAATTGAGGATAATTCTCTTTCAGAGTATTATCAAAAAATAGGAGCGGTGAATGTTATTGGAAGTGCGCTTCTTAGTTTAGAGGGAATATCTGGAGAAAACTGCTATAACGATAGAGCGTTGGCTATAATCGAAGTAGATGGAGATAGGATTAATTATCTGTATGCCAATGAATCTTATGAAGAGTTTTTGAGAAGCATTGAGATCGAAGATATGAATGCAGCCAATGTCAGATCGAATATTGATGATGTGTACGAGAATGCTCATTATATAGAAATGACTAAGATGGCAGAAGTCTCACCAAACGGGATAACAGCAACAGATTTTGTTATAAATGGCTTTTCGATAAAGTCTATAATCAGATTTGTCGCAAGGTGTGGGACCAAGGCTGCATTTGTGACGATTTCTAGAAATCTGTCTAAAATGCTGGAATATACTCAGGCTCTGTATCTTGAAAATTCGATTCCTCATATTCTGACATTGTTTTTCCGGATAGATCTATTTGACGAAAATGGAACGGTCCAGAATATATATATTAATTCAAAGCAGAAGAGAATATCTGACCTTACCAATGTCAGTAAGTTGGCGGTATCTTTGTTTGCAAAAGATTATATAAGAGAAGACGAACAGAAAAAGTTCGAAGAATTTTATGATATGGATACTATATTTGATAGGATTAAAAAGGGAAAATCAGGATATATTTCTAAGATATTTCATTCTAAAAATAATGAATCGGAAATGTTTACGATCAAGCCTATCCGATATAATGAAAAATGGAAATTCTTATCCTGCTGCAGTTTCAAAGAAAATCTTGAATATATAGAAGAATAGAGGATATATGTTTTATCTATATAATATAGCAACTTCATATGTTGCGATCATGCTGGCGGCTGCAATTATTCCTGCAGTATTGTTACTTGTGTATGTATATAAAAAAGATAAGGCTGATAAGGAACCGCTACATATCATATTTGAATTGATAATCCGCGGAATATTTGCAGCACTTCTGGCTATGTTTCTAGAGAGTATAGCGGAGTGGGTATTACCACGATTTGTGGATCCCAAGGATCCGTACTACTTTGTTTTCTTTGCATTTTTGGGCGTGGCAGCAATTGAAGAAGGATGCAAGCTGTTTTTCCTGTACAGAAGGACATGGTATGATCCCAATTTTAACTATAGTTTTGATGGAATTGTCTATGCGGTAACTGTTTCTTTGGGATTTGCAGCATTTGAAAACATCGGTTATGTTTTTCAGTATGGTCTGGGCAATGCGGCAATTAGAGCTCTTACGGCGATTCCCGGACATATGTCATTTGCGGTATTCATGGGCTTTTTTTATGGCAGGGCTAGAAAAGAATTTGATAGGAGAAGAACGGTCATTTTGAGCAGGATACTTCTGTTTATGAGTTATTTAGTCTCTGTTTTACTACATGGATTTTATGATTCTTGTGCTATGGCAGGAACAGATGATGCAATGAAAATATTTATAGCATTTATCGTAGTAATGTTTATAGTTGCCTTTGCAATGATAAGGCATGAGTCAAAATATGACAGACCGGTTTGATACTTGATTTTTGATATATATTTTAACAAAAAGGTAGCAGGAGAGAGACTTGAAGAAAAGAATTCTAATACTGGCAACGGGAGGAACAATAGCATCACGATATACTGAGGATGGATTATCTCCGGCTATTACAGCAGAGGAACTTATAAGCTATGTTCCAAGTGCAAAAAATTTATGTAATATAGAAACCATTCAGCCCTTTTCTCTGGATTCTACCAATGTGGGACCGGATGAATGGATCACGATCACAGGTATAATAGAGAGAAAATATGATTCATATGATGGATTTGTAATATGTCATGGTACTGATACAATGGCATATACTGCTGCAGCGCTTTCATATCTAATAAGAAATAACAAGAAACCGGTGGTCGTTACCGGTGCACAGAAGCCTATTGATCTAACGATAACAGATGCCAAGACGAACCTGTTGGATAGTATAAGATTCGCATGTGATGATAGAGCCTGGGGAGTATGCATAGTTTTTGACGGTCAGGCTATTGCAGGTACAAGAGCCAAGAAGGAAAGGTCAAAGAGTTTTAATGCATTTTCTAGCATTAATTTTCCTCCGGTAGCGATTATACAGGAGAATAGGATTGCATTCTATATAGATGACAAAGAGAATCAGTGTGAGCCATTGAAAATTGCTCATGATATGGATACAGCCATTTATCTTCATAAGTTGATTCCGGGAGAGAATGGCGAGATACTAAAGCTGATGATTGAAAAAATTGATGCGGTAATTATTGAATCATTTGGAGTAGGTGGATTGCCAAATTATGGGGATGAAAGCTACTATAAGGTAATCTCAGATTATATCAATGCAGGGAAAATAGTTGTTATGGCCACACAGGTAGTTCATGAGGGCAGTGACATGTCTGTTTATGAGGTTGGTAAAAAGATGAAGAGCCATTTTAACCTACCGGAGTCTTATGATATGACACTTGAGGCATGCGTTACCAAGACAATGTGGGCGTTGTCAATGACAAATGATCAAGAAGAATTTACAAAACTTTTTTATACACCGGTTAATCATGATATGTTGCTGGGACCAAAAAACATTACTAATCATTAAGCATTTCATAAATCTGAATCTTCAATACCTCAGATTCCTTCATTCCTACGAAGATACATCCATAATGCCAACCGTCAGATTCATTGCTTCTACGAACAATCTTGAATATGGCGGGGATGACTTCCTTGGTCCATATGGTTATATTTCCAATAAATGTTGCTCCATCTTCAAATTCCTCAGCGCATTTGAAACCAATCCCTGATTTAGAAATATCAGTTATTTCTACGGTCAGGTATTTAACAGTAGTTGTGTTGCCTACATCTATTCGTTCGGTTTCCACTTGAACTTCAATGCCGAGTCTTTTGTGTTTTCTCTTTTCGTCCATTTTTATCCCCCTATTGCATGACGGATCCGGTTTGATCCTCATGCTAAATTTCAGTGTTAGAAATGCACTTTACAGTTTAACTTTACATATCAAAATCACATTATATTAAGCATAATAAAATCAAATTTTTATACAAATCATAGTATACATGAGTTGAGTTGGATTTTAAATAAATCTTTCTGAAATTATGAAAAATAATATAATAAAACATTAGAAATAAGTTATTATTAACAAAGTGTTTTTATTAATAAATCGTCATCATAAATAAATGTTTATAGCCCCAGTGCGTATGCAGGCTGTATTGATAGGAAAGTATTGATATGAAATTAAAAAAGAAAAATAAGCAGATTTTGATCATACTAATTTTTACTCTTATAATTGGTTCAGCCAGTGGTGTGGTGTATGCGAAATATCATGAGTATCAGAATCAGAAGCAGAATGAGATAAAAGAACAAGCAAGGATAAAATCTGAAAAGAAACAGGCTGAGACTAAAAAAGAGGCGAGGCTAAAACGTAAAAAAGAACAGGCGGAAGCCTTGGCAGCTAAGGAAAAGATAGAACATGTCGCGGCAGAAAAAGCGGCTGCAGATAAGGCTGAAGCGGATAAAAAGAAAGCAGCAGAAGATGCAGCTAAAGGTAAGGCCGCAACATCTCTGAATGCAAAAAAGACAAGTCCTTCCTCCAAAAGTATACCTCAAGTCAAGCCCGTTACCATATGTATAGATCCGGGACATGGCGGCGATAATAATCATGGGGCTCAGTATGGTGTGTATGAAAAGGATGAGACGATTAAAATAGCTAATGCTATGAAGGCAAGATTAGAGCAGTTTTCTAACGTAATAGTTGTCATGACAAGAACAGGAGATAATGATCTGTCGCTGAAAAGCAGGGCGGATGTAGCTGCAGCTAATTCAGCAGATTTTCTGATAAGTCTGCATCTAAATGCCAGTAGCGAACATAATATGTTTGGTTCTGAGGTATGGGTTCCGGTCAGAGGTGAGAATTATGCTAAGGGCCATGCTATGGGTGATATCATAATGTCACAGCTGACTGCTCTTGGAACATACAATAAAGGAGTCAAAACCAAAACATATGGAGATAGCGACTATTATGGGATCTTAAAACATTCATCTGAGGATAATATCCCATCATGTATCGTAGAGCATTTTTATATGGATAATTCTAACGACAAAGGTTTTCTAAACGATAATAAGCTATCAGCATTTGGATACGCTGATGGAACTGCCGTCGCCCAGTATTTCGGATTGACAAGTCCGATTACAGGTGAGAACTTCAGTGGATACAGTAAAAAATCATACGATACAGGGTTTCATAGCCAGGATACAACAGGGGCAGATAGTGTAAGAGTCTCGGTTAATTCTGTAGATGAAAAATCAGGTAATATTAGTCTACATATATATGCACATGATCCTGAGAGTGGGATTTTATTCTATCAGTACAGTATGGACGGGGGAATCACATGGTCTGATTCGGCTCAGTGGAATGGTGGAGAATCAGATGTTACAGTTTCGATCCTTGCATCAAACAACCATAATGTAGTAATAAGAGCTATCAATGGGTATGATGTAATAGCTTCATCTGGGACAGTTACGTACTGATAGATGACCTTACATCTAAAAATCTTTATATATTGTTTGCAGCCATTAATGATTTTTTATCATAGTTATAAAAATAGCCCCGTTATTTTTTATATAATGATCAGGAAAGCATTCGCTTCAGATTGGTATATAAATATAACGGGGCTATTTACAAAATTAATATATGAACAAATTTAATTACAGATCATACAATTCTATAGTACCAAAATTGGATTCAACGTTTAGCATGACCTTATGATCTGTTGGAATAGATTTTTTACGGAAGTCGGAAAAATTGCCAAAAGCTGTTTCTTCGTTTATAACCAGTTCCCAGTTAGCGGGTATATACAGCATCAGTTTGCCGAAATTATTTTCTGCAAAGATCCTCGGTGTGCCATCACTAAGAGTGACCTGATCAAAATATACGATCAGACGACCAAAGCTATTTTCTATATTTGCTCGGTCAAGAGAGCTGCTTTTTACATATTTTATCTGACCGATAAAATTACTTTCGATTCTAACATCACATCCGTTGGAAGATGAATTTTGATCCTGGCTGTAATCGACACCACTTTCATGAAAATATTTATTACTTCCATCAACATCAATAGTGCAATTATGATGTTTGAAAATCATAGAGAGACCTATAGAAATAGCAAGTCCTGCAAAAATAAGGGGCCAGGGAGTAATAGATTCGATCCCGAGTTCGGTACTATATACACATCCTAAAAGTGCTAGTGCCATAATAGGCGAGAAAAAATGTCTTTTTATAATACCGCTTATAATAACAGTAGCTAGAAAAATAGTAACAATAATCTTAAACATAGGTAAAGCAGGAATAGCATTCATTTTTCCAAGCAGATAGTACACTGCCAAAAGTATTAAGCATAATCCCATTAAAATATTTCCAAAGTTTCGTTTCATTTTAGACCTCCATTATATTTCGTCTGATTTCCATGACTTCAATTAGTGCTTTGTAATAACTTCTTGATACAAAAGTTTTCTTGTTGGTTCCGTCAAAATTTAATTCGCTGGCACCTGTTAGATTACGCTGAATAGAGCGGATGTTTTTGGTGTTCACAATAGTAGATTTTGATATTCTAAGGAAAAAGTGCGGGAGCATTTCCTCTAGTTGATACAGATGAAGGGTGGATTGATATATGTGTGATCTGGTATGTACTACCACCTTATTATCTGATGTCTCTAGAAATAGAATCTCCAGTGGAGTCAGATAAGTATCAACACCATCATCTCGGACACAGATCTTGCTTTGCCCTGCAATTGCATCTTGTATTTTCTGCTGCAGCCTGGATGCGTCCTCTGACCCATCCGGAAAACGAAGAATGATTTCAGGTTCTTTTAAATTTTTGTCCGTTTCTGTAATGATTCGCATGATGTTTTCCTTTCATGGGATTATAATAACCATTTTGTTTAGTAAGGTAAATATTTTTTATCTAAGAGGTAAGAAAACCAATGTAAGAAGTAATATAATAGATGCAAAGGTATAATTTATGAAAGAAAGTATTGCATTTTCAAAAAATAATGATATCATAATGATATCAAATAGAAATTAATTTTCTTGAGGAGAATATTATGAAGGAAAAAATCTACACAACAAAAAAAATGGGAATGGTAATGCTACTTTTGGAGATCTTGATGTTATTGGCAGGAACAGGTCTGACAGTACTTGGATCGATAATGCTCGGATATGAAAACTATTATGGGGTGATAGCACTTGTTATCGGAATAATCATGATTATTATGTCTAGCATAATGTTTGCAGGATTAAAAGTAATTAATCCACAGGAAGCACTGGTACTGACACTGTTTGGTGACTATATAGGAACACTTAGAGATCCGGGATTCTATTACGTCAATCCTTTTTCTGTAGCAATCAATCCTGCAGCCAAGACAAAACTGGCTCAGAGCGGAGATTCTGATAATACCAATGCTACCAAGGAAGAGACTGCGCGACAGGCAACACAGGTCCAGGTAAGCAAAAAAATCTCGCTTAAAGCTATGACACTCAGTAATGGCAGACAGAAGATCAATGATTGTCTTGGTAATCCTATAGAGATAAGCATAGCTGTGATCTGGAAAGTTACAGATACAGCGAAGGCTGTTTTTAACGTAGATAATTACAAGGAATATCTTTCACTTCAGTGTGATTCAGCTCTTAGAAATATAGTTAAGATATATCCTTATGATGTTGCAAAAAATGTTGACACTACAGGCGATGGTCAGTTTGACGAGGGTAGCTTGAGAGGTTCATCAGAAGTAGTGGCAGATAGGATCAAAAAAGAGATTCAGAGCAAAGTTAATGAAGCAGGTCTTGAAATAGTTGAAGCCAGGATCACATATCTGGCATATGCTCCTGAGATTGCATCTGTTATGCTTCAGAGACAGCAGGCATCAGCAATCATCGATGCTAGAAAAATGATTGTAGACGGTGCTGTTGGAATGGTTGAGATGGCTCTTGATAAATTAAGTGAAAAGCAGCTGGTAGAACTAGATGAAGAGAGAAAAGCAGCTATGGTTTCAAATCTTTTGGTGGTTCTATGCGGTAACCACGATGCGCAGCCAATAGTCAACTCCGGTAGTCTATACTGATTATGCCAAAGAAACAGGTTCCACTTCGCTTATCAGAAAAGCTCTATAATGATATTGCCGCATGGGCTGATGATGATTTCCGTTCAGTTAATGGTCAGATAGAATATCTGTTGTCCGAATGTGTTAGACAGCGGAAAAAGGATGGAAAATATATAGGTGAAGGTATTGATGTTGCACCGGAAATCGACATTAAATAAATTATTATTGACAAATTGTCATAGTAAGTTTAATATTTAGACAATTTAATAAACCAAAACCGATGAGAAAGAGTAGTAACATCTGTATAATGTTTTGAGAGAGCCGCTGATGGTGTGATGGCGGTACAGGCGCAGGTCGTGAATGGACTTTCGAGGGCAAACCGAAAAAGGTTGATCAGTTTTATATTTTATGTATTAGAAATATATATTGATCTGTAACCGATTTAGTAGGAGAGACGGCCGTTCCCCGTTATAGGAAAACGCATATGATGGTATGTGGTTTGGATAAGGCACTACCAGAGCATACTTTCGAATGCGGATGAGAGGGCGTTTAATACGTCAATCAGGGTGGTACCGCAGGAGAATAGAAATAAAATTTCAAGCTCTTGTCCCTGTTGTTGATTGCAACAGAGGCAAGAGCTTTTGTTATGCAATCGTTTTGGATATTCAAAAAGGAGACCATCTATTATGAAGAAGAAAAAGAATTACAAAACAATGGCATTAACAACTATTTTAGGGGCAGCAATGCTTTTATCCACAGCTTGTGGCTCGGTATCCGGATCAAAAGGTTCCACCGGAAAATCATCGGATATTCCTACGATTGGAGTCATCCAGTACACAACAGTTCCATCTCTTGATAACTGCTATAAAGGATTTGTGGAGGGACTAGAGGCCGAAGGATTCAAAGATGGCAAGAATGTAAAAATAGATTTCCAAAATGCCAATGCAGAAACTGCAACAGCAGATACAGAGGCCCAGACTATGTCTTAGACAAAAA
>JAGOLM010000110.1 GCA_017994075.1 Lachnospiraceae bacterium | reverse complement strand
CCCTGCTGAAATTGCCAGAATTGCCAGAATACATCCGACAGTTGTCCAGTAATTTCCCATGAATACTTTTCTTCCCCGTTCCTTTAACTCTGCTCTTGTCCACATATCTCTTATCCCTCCTGATAATCTGTTACACACTGAATGTCTTCTGTTCCATTATATTTGAATGGGTTTCAGTCAGTCTGCATAATACTACAAATAGTTTACACTTTTTTTATAAATAAACCCGAATTATTCATGAGAGGGCAATTCTCCCTAAAAATTCAGGTTTCTGTTTTTTGAACTTTTAAGCATCTCATGTAATTGTATTTTCTTCTAAAAAAGGGTATAAAATCCCTGTATTCACTCAAAATTACATGTTCTGCTGTCAATGTCCAGTGTTGTTGCTATTCCAGCTTGGGCTGTAGTCCTCGTATGTTTTCCAAGGTTTCATAGAATTCATCTTTATAAGGGCAGCTGCTACAAAGCTTGAATGTTATATATCTTGCTGAACGAACTACCTTAGCGGCAATCTTCAGCAGTTTCAAACGAATGGTGTCAATCTGCTGTCTTCTCATTTTTGCAGATAATGCTAATCGTTTAAACCAGTTAAATATGTTGTATGCTAGTGCATGAATCTGAAGACGGTTTGCATTTACGATCTTAGAAGAGCTGCTTACCGCTGCAAAATCAAAACCATTTTTACTTTCTTTGATGAAGTTCTCCATGGTGCCACGCTTGCAGTAGAATCTGATTACCTGTTCCGGTTCAGAGTCCATGTTTGTTACAATGAATGTGTACATATGGACAATCTGCTCTGTAGGCTTTTCAATTTTGCATACAACACGACGAGGATAGTCCCATGAGCCTGCCTGATACATGAATTCACCATAACAGACTGCATAAGAAACCATGTCCTTTTTGGTCTGTTCTGTAAGCTGTTCCTCAATATCAGAGGCTAAATTACGTAGTATGCCATTCTCTTTTAATCGGATGGCATAAGAAACTCCATTGGTTTCGCACTGATGATAGAGCTCTGGTTTGGTAAATCCACTGTCGCCTCTGAGAAGTAACGGAATATCTGGATAGTCATCACCGAATTCATCCAAAAGAGGCTGTAGGAAATCCATTACACCGGTTGATGAATAGTCAGTGCCATCACGCAATTCTATTTTCAAGAGGTCACCTGTAATGCCATCATAACAGACCAGAGGATGATAACCATGATTCTGATAGTGGAAGTTAAATCCTTCCCCTTCCTGATGTCCGTAGGTATTCAGAAGAGTAGAATCCAGATCCAGCAGAATTATTTCAGGTTTCTTAATAGAATACACAACTTTTCTGAAACGACGCATCAGAGTATAGAACTGATTCAATGAATCCTCGTCCATACGATTGAAAAATCTTGAAAGAGTCGGTTGCGATGCAAGCGCCTTCTTAACTAGAATAGCGGTCAAGATTGGATCTTTAGTTAGTTCATCTGCGCAGTCGTCTTCAAAATATGCTCCAAGTATTTGGTAGATTACTTGCCAGAGATTTTCGTCATCCTTGTGATAGCGGAAGGATGCGGTATCATTGGTTTTGAATTCTGATTTCAGAAGTTTCACAAAACCAAGTTTGCAGGCGAATTCTTTAATCAGAAGCAGTCCTGCATCGGAGGATAAATCACCTCCATCAAAATTTATTTTCAGATATTTATTGCTTTCTAAAGTGGTGTCTTTTAAAATGGGCATAAGGGCTTCTCCTTTTGTTATATTTTTAGGCTTCGACACCTTAAGTTTAACAAATTAGAAGTCCTTTTTGTATGTAATTTTTCTTCACCTGCTAGGTGAAAGCAAAAAGTATCAAAAACACTGTAACTATGCGGCGTAAGCCACTGCTGGACGAATTATCATGAATAATTCGGGATTATTATTAATTTTTCCTTTATGTAACATCAGTCGACACAACTCATCAAGCATACCTATACTCACTGACATGTCTTGTATATTTTCACTTTGCCATATGAATTTTTTATCATTAAAATATTTTACTATTTTCGACTGAAATAATTCAACAATATTACATTGATATATATTTTCTAAAAGATACACTATTATCTGTGGATCAGGTTTATATTTAAATCGTGAACCAGGGTCACTTTCAAAATCCAGGTTCATAACTTCATTCATATTTTGTGGAATCATTTCTCCTGGACCCGGCCATAAAAGTCCTGTCGTTTTAGATAATGCATGCTTTATTTTTATCTTATACCAATTAATATCATTAATCTTGTTATGGTCTACATAATCAAGAATGCAATCCTCTATACTATTAATTCGTCTTTCTTTTATAGCACTCCCAATTAATACAGATAAAAATGATTTAAAAACACAACCAATTGGATATAATTGTTTTTGTCCGATATCTTCTTTTGATCCATTAAATATCAGTTCATCATTTTGGATTACATGAATAGCTCTAATACTTGGATATTTATCTAATTCAATTTTCACGAAAACATTCCTCCGGCATTATAAAGCAGACATATTGTTTTATGATTTTTATATCTTGAATACCTCACCTATGACTTTCTGAATGTCTGGGTAAACATTTTATAGACATATAATAATCAGTCCCGAAGACATCCAATAGGAACAACATACACTCCGTCATTCCTCTGATAAGCGTAGCTATCCGTACCGGTCAGCACCATAAGAAACGAAGGATCATGCATCCGTGTTGTGTCAATCTTACCCGCGAGCGCTTTCAGCGTCTCAGCCCCGTGTTCTATTAATGTATCCCCGCCAAGTTTAATCTCTATCAGCCCATAATCACCGTTATTCAAATGTATGACCGCGTCACATTCGAGGCAGCTTTTATCTCTGTAATGATAAAGCTGCCCCCCGAGGGCATCGGCATATATTCTGAGGTCTCTAATGCACATAGTTTCAAACATAAGGCCAAACATATTCAGATCATTTATCAGATCCTTGGGATAAATTCCCAAAGCAGCAGCTGCAATCGAAGGATCGACAAAATATCTCGTATCAGACGTTCTTACAACAGTTTTTGATCTTAGATTTGGATTCCATGCCGGAAGATCCTCAACAACAAAAATCTTTTTCAATGCATTTACATATGACAGAACGGTATCTTCATCAAGAGTCGAAGAGTCATTTGCAGACATATCCGCCTTGAGCGCGCCATTGCTCACCTGTGCCCCCTGATTTCTGGCATATGAACGCATAAGTAACCTTGCACGCTGCTCATTTCTGTTTATTCCATCGGCTCTGGAT
>JAGOLM010000044.1 GCA_017994075.1 Lachnospiraceae bacterium | reverse complement strand
TATATATCCGGTTCAATGAGTGAGGGATTCGGACTGACATTGATGGAAGCAGTAGGTTCTGGACTACCAATAATCGGATTCGATGTGAGATATGGCAACCCGACATTTATCGAAGATGGCAGAAACGGATATCTGATACCTGTAAATGACGATATGGATGCCAAGAAAAAAACTGAGGAACTTCGAAAGGCTATAGTCAGGCTGTTTACTCTGGATGACATGAAATTATGTCACAGGACTTCATATAAAAAAGCCGAGGAATTTCTGACATACAGAGTGCTGAAGAAGTGGAAAGCACTTATTGAAAAAAACTGAAAATATTAAAAACAATTATAAATATCAAGAGGTGCAAAGTGGGAAAAAATATATTTTTCCTCTGTGAGACATTTTCAGAGGGGGCCAGAAAACTACATGAATCACTTTATAATTCCAAAATACCGGTCAGAACAGTAGTGATCGAAGATGATGGGTACCTTCCCGAGGGAGTTGAATCGGTTCTTGATTATTTCTTGAAAAAAAATAAAAATAATCAGGACCATAAAAAAGATAATAGTAATAAGAATGATCAGGACCTTAAAGAAGACACTAATAATAAAGGATCATTGGGTCGGCCTAGATTTTTTAATGAAATACAAATTCCTGATTATTGGGAGATATCTGCTACCAATTCAAACGGGGCAGTTCATGACAAAAATAAAGAAAGAGCCAGAATATATTTTGCGGAGCCTCTTAATAAGAGACATGTGAAAATCGTGGATTGGGTGGACGAGACTGGTATAGTCAGGTATAGCGACCACTATAATTCCGTTGGAGCACTTTTTGCCCGTACAATTTTTAATAATAAGGGAGAAAAGGTCGACCGAAGTTTCTTTGACATAAATGGAAAAGAAGTAATCGTGGAAAACTACGTAACCAGGGATATTTTGATAGAGTTTGATGACAAGATACATATATTTAAGTCCAAGACAGAATTGGTGTGCTTTTTCCTGGAAAAAAATGGATTCGAGCCGGAAGATATGCTTGTGTTCAATTCTCTTTCTACACCTTTTTTTGTATCGCAGAGGATGAATCAGTTATATGGAATCTCCGTAGTTCATGCAGATGATGGTGATAATGTTACAGGGGACAAAGATAATAGTTATGGTCAAAATGATATTTTATTCTGGCAGGAGCCAACTGGAGATGAGATCCCCGGCAATATGAAGATCATATACAGTGGAGCTAAAAAGAAAATTAATGAAGGAAAACGAATTGAATCAGATACCCGTACCGGCAGGATATTTGTTCAAAACAGAGAATCCTATAATAAGCTTATCAACCTTGGAGGAGATCCGAAAATCACTAAACAATTGGGATATGTATATTCATATACCAGAAGCAATCAAGACAGAAAAGAAGTGCTTATATGTACCAACTCTGATCATATTGAGAGCCTGGAGTATTTAGTTGAGGCACTTCCAGAGGTCCATTTTAATATTGCGGCACTTACGGAGATGTCTTCAAAGCTTATGTCAATGTCAAGCCACCATAATGTTACACTTTTCCCGGGAATAAGGGAAAAGATACTAGATTCGCTTTTTGAAAAGTGCGATTTTTACATGGATATAAATTCCGGCAATGAAATCGTATCAGCAGTAAAAAGAGCATACTATAATAATATGCTTATTACAGGATTCGAAGAAACAGTTCATAACAAGGAATATATCGCTTCGAAACATATATATGGCAAAGCCAAAAAAGATGAACTTGTGGGGATTATAAGTTCTGCTGTTACAAATAATGAGTTTTTAAATGCAGAGCTTGAGATACAAAGAAACTATGCATTGGAATGCAGTCCAGAGATGTATAGGTCTGTTTTTAATATTAAAGGATAAGTCTTTGTTTACATTATAAAAAGTGTCATATGGCATGGTATTAATTGACCGAATTATGAAATATTTATTTATGTAAAAATAGTTATAAAAAAGGTAAAATACCAGATATATGTAAATAAAGGGTATCAAAAAGAGAAGTAATGCTATAAAGAACTGTAAGATTAAGGAGAACGACATGGAAAATGTACTTTTGGATGAGCCTCACATGATGAGAACTCTTGCGAGGATTGCCCACGAGATAATAGAGCATAATGATGGATGTGAAGACGTTATATTAGCAGGCATCGAGAGAAGAGGAGTTCCTCTTGCAGAGATTCTTGCAGAGAATCTTAAAAAATTTGAAGGTGTTGATGTTCCAATAGGAACAGTTGATATTACTTTGTATAGAGATGATCTCACGGAAATATCAGATGATCCTGCGGAAAGAGGATGCAAATTCCCTTGCTCAATAGAGGGCAAGAAAGTTGTACTGGTAGATGATGTATTATATACAGGCAGAACTGTGAGAGCAGCTATGGAAGCAGTTTTTGCATATGGCAGACCTCAGAGCTTGCAATTAGCAGAGCTTGTTGATCGCGGACACAGAGAGCTCCCGATTAAGGCAGATTATGTAGGTAAAAACATTCCCACAGCCCATAGCGAAAATGTTAACGTTAAGGTAGAACAGTACGATGGAGTCAACGAGGTCTGTATCGATAGAACTGAGTAAAATAATAGTGCCATTATTTTTTATAGAAATTTAAAATAAGTAAATAAAAAAAGTAAATAAAAAATAAGTAAATAAAAAATAAGTAAATAAAAAAACAAAACCGGTTCGGGGAAACAATGCTGAGATTTTTTGGTAATATAAAAAGAAAAAAAGAAAGCAAGGTTCAAAAATTGCGAGAGGGAACGATCAGAAGATCCTATGTATTTTATGGTAACGTTCAAGGCGTAGGGTTTCGTTACTATGCCTGTAAGGCAGCAGAATCTCTTGGTATAACAGGCTGGGTCGAGAATGAATATGACGGCACAGTTTTGATGGAAGCCCAGGGATTAGAGGAAGAACTGGACAGGATGATCGTTATGATCCGATCAGGAAGGTATATAGAGACAACGAATATGGATATAAAAAGTATTCCGGCGATACCTGATGAGAGAAGCTTCCACGTGAAGGATAGTTATTAAAAAATGCCCATATCATGAATGCATTTAATTGCAGGTTCATGGTATGGACTTTTTGCATACAAGGATTTAAGAACGGCAGTACATGTGTGCATGAATCCTGATACATCATGATTTTATTTTTACTTTTTTAATTCATAAACTTTCTAGCAAAACTATCATAATTACCCAAGCCATTTTCTTTGATGTCTATAGCAGCTTTTTGGATATCCTCAGCGGAAAAAGACCGGGTGGATTTATATTTACTTGAAAGAGCGGATTCTATTGATTTTTTATAGTCAGCATCAATCTTCCATACAGAACGAAGGCTGAGTCCTCCTTTATCTTCAGGTTTTTTAATATTATCTGAATCGATAAAACGGACATATTCTTCTGAACCACCGTCAGATGCCGCTAGTGGAGAGGCATCATAGATATGGATCATATAAGATATAATGGTAGTGTTATAAGCTTTGTCTACAGCAAGAGCGGTCAATGACAGACCACCTCTGTCTCCGGATATATTCAGATCGCTGGATCTGAAGTTCACGAGCCTGACCGTATCCAAAGCATTTTGTGGTATATTTTCCTTAGCAGCAAAAGAGGCTGAACCAGGATCAATAATATTACCTAAGTCACTCCCGGTTATGGCGGGCAGAAAATATTCTATGTCAGAAGAAGCCGAATCAGAAGGCCTGATAATACCATCCTCACGATCATTTATTACGAGATTTCGCATCAATAAAGAAGAAGTTATACCATTTTCAATCTCCTGTTTACTGATATAAATATCTTGAACTGAAGATACTTCCGGTGCCTTATCCCAAACCGCATATAGGGTAATGGTTGAATCAGGAGAATCGGTAAATCCAAGAGAGTCTACTAGAGTACTGATAGGGTAGTTCTTCCATTGATCAGGTTCTGAATATGAGCTATGTATCATAGGCTTAGATGCATTTTTGTCTGTACTCCATCCCATAAAACTGTATTGATCCTGACCATCAGCTTGCTTAGTGGTGTTGACGAAATGATTTTCGGGCAGACCGATAGCATCATATCGGTATGTGACATCAGGCATATCTCCTATAATAGTGCCATTGATCATATTTTTCTCATTTTTATCAAAGCAAAGATGATACTTATTCATTTCCCACAAGGCGTTCAAGATATACTCACCATTTTCCTGATCACGGGTATAGCCGTTTCCGGGCTGATAAACATTATTATCTGCAGACACCCATCCCTTAAAAGTATAGGCTCTCATTTTGGGGATACTATCATATATTCTTAGATATGAATCATAGTGTTTTCTTTGATCAGGGAAATTACCCGAACCACCGGCAGTGTTATATTTCAAAGTATGGTTACCACGATGGGGGATCTCAGTTGTAGCTGTAGCACTGAGCTTACCAGTGTAGCTTTGGGATACAACATGCATATAGTAAGTGGTGTCAGAACTGACAGTAGACTGTGGAACAGTAGCAGATAAGCTCTTGGTGGCACCTGTATGATCACCGGAATCTATTCTTGCCCATGATCCATCTAAACTTATATCACCGGGATTAGTGTCGATTTTATAAAAGAATCCCGTCATATAATCAGTGGCATTACCCTCGGTACCTTCATCGGCTATGTAGCTCGTGCCTCCGGTGTTTTTCTTTACAGAGTAATAGTCATAATAGAAAACAGTTTTGTTAGTATCTGCTTTTCCGGAAAATGTAGCAACAACTCCGTAATTATCAGCATTGGAAAATGAAATATTAGGTTTCATAGGAGCTGCACCGGCGATCTCATAGGGCCCCAGGCTAAATGTTCGGTGAAGAGGTGCATCATAATTATTATTTACATCACTCCAATCATTCAGCAGAACACCACGATCTACATCCGGATACCAGAAAACATTGCCGTCTGCAGTACGAATATAGTGTTTTAATATATAGTCCTCCGGATGGCGATTGAATGGGGTATTGTAGCTTATGTCATACAAGAGTACGTAGATCTTTTGATTTTCATATACAAGTGTGGATTGAATCACAGTAGCGTACTGCGGGATATATTGCCATTTGCCTCGATCACCGCTATCATAATAGTCGGGAGATATAATAGAATCCTCTGTTGGTGCTTCATCAGAAGCTGCGACCTTACTGCCCTTTGGAAAAAACAGCACAAAAAGAAGTGCCAAAAGTACGCACAGTGAAAAGATTTTTTTCTTCATTTGATCCTCCATGGGAGGAAGAAACAGAATTTTTTTGCTTTGGAGCCCTACGGGCAAAAATGTCCCAAGGGACGATGGCTCAAATATGATTTTTGGTGAGTTTAGGTTTCAGAAGTATAATATCATAAATAATCCTGCATAAAATAAACTGTCTGGAAAATTTTTCTGAAAAAATTATTAAAATCATGTATAAGTAAAACTTAAAAACATACAAAGTTTTGCTTTTAAAACTGTCATCTCTGTACACTTGAAAATGTATTCTCGTTAAGTTAATATAACAAGGTACGTTTAATAAAATAATATATTTTAAAGAGGGAATAATAATGAGCCAGGAAAAGGTTGATCTGAATAAAGAGAAAAAGGCAAAGATGAAAAAAGAAGTCAAGATGAGAAAGATTTATTCCAGACTCACTTGCGTTGTTGGTATTTTTGTCGCTGTTATAGTTATAAGTTATGTAGGATATTCTATCAATCAGCAGATTGAGAAGAATCATGAAGCTCATCCCAAGACTACAGAGGTTAAGCTTAGCAAGATTGTAAACTTTTCTACAGATAATTAGTTAGCTGATTTAAAACAAAAAATCATTAAAAAGTTCTTGACATATAATCCGTATTTCGATATTATATAGAGCGTCGCAAGAAACTGTGACAGCAAATAAGCGCGAATGGCTCAGTTGGTAGAGCACGACCTTGCCAAGGTCGGGGTCGCGGGTTCGAGTCCCGTTTCGCGCTCTTTATAATAAGATGAGAAAAGACGAAAGTGCATAAGATGCACTTTTTTTTGTGTAAAAAAACAAAATATAAAGAATCAACGGATACAAGGCTTGGTTCTTGCATTTTGAATATAACACATATAATATTCACGTATTGTCTACATTCTCGGAATAAGTTACAATAAACAATTAATATGAAATAGTTATATGCTTATGAAAACGGAGGAACTGATTACATGAGTCGAGCCGATGATATTTTTGTTCAGAATGCCAGAGAAATAATTGATAATGGGACGAGTACAGAGGGAGAGAAGGTAAGACCTCACTGGCCTGATGGAACTCCGGCTTATACTATTAAACAGTTTGGCGTGGTGAATCGTTACAGGTTAGATGAAGAGTTCCCTGCAATTACACTTAGAAAAACAGCCATAAAGAGCTGTACAAACGAGCTTCTGTGGATATGGCAGAAAAAATCCAGTAATGTCAATGATCTGAGTTCCAAAATATGGGATGAATGGGCTGATGAGACAGGATCTATCGGAACTGCTTATGGATATCAGATGAGTATAAAATATCCTTATAATGATGTAAAAGAGGATGACCTGAAGATTGCTTTTGGTGATAAATACAGGGAACATGCAGTATTTGATGAAAAAAAAGGCATGTGGATGATGGATCAGGTGGATCGTGTGATATTTGATCTGAAAACTCATCCGTTTAGCAGGAGAATATTGACCAGTATCTATAATTTCGCAGATCTCTCAACTATGCATCTGTATCCTTGCGCATATAGCATGACATTCAATGTCACTGAGGATAAAACAGATGGAAAACTGGTTCTGAATTCTATTTTGAATCAGAGATCACAGGACATGCTGGCTGCTAATAATTGGAATGTATGTCAGTATTCAATTCTGACACATATGCTGGCTCAGGTATGTGACATGAAGGTTGGTGAATTCGTTCATGTCATAGCAGACGCACATATCTATGATAGACATATACCAATTGTTGAAGAGTTGATCGATCGCCCTATACATGATGCACCGAAGTTCTGGATCAATCCAGATATACATGATTTTTATGAATTCACAGAAAAGGATATTGCGCTAGTTGACTATGTTACAGAGCCACAGATCAAGGGTATTCCTATTGCCATTTGAGAAAAAAGAGGTAGATAATGAAATTAATCGTAGCAGTAGACCGTAATTGGGCCATAGGTAATAATAATGAACTGTTAGTAAGAATTCCGGAGGATATGAAGCGTTTTAGAGCCTTTACCACAGATAATGTGATTGTAATGGGAAGACATACGCTAGAGTCGTTTCCGAATGGGAGACCTCTTCAGAATCGTGTCAATATTGTAATGTCACGTAGAGAGAATTATAGCGTTAAAAATGCAATTACAGTTAAAAATGTTGAGGAATTGGATAAGGCCCTGGAAGACTATAAGGAAAGAGAAGTCTATGTGGTAGGCGGCGATAGCATTTATCACCTTCTTTTAGACAGATGTGATGAGGCGATTGTAACAGAAATAGATTTTGCTTATGATGCAGATCGGTTTTTCCCGAATCTGGCAGAGAATCCTGATTGGGAGGAAACAGAACGTTCAGAGGAACAGACATATTATGACCTTGTATTTCACTATGTGACATACAAAAGAAAAAATAAAAATTAGAAGAATAAAGTACAGAAAAAAGAAAAAAGAAAAAAATAAGAAATAAAAAAAGAAAAAGAAAAAGTAAAAAGAAAACCAATATTTTTGTCTAACAGGAAGAGGGCAGACCTATGGATATTACAGGAAGAAAACTTTTTGTAAGAGCCCTTCAGGAAGAAGGAGTTGACACACTTTTCGCATATCCGGGAGGCATGATCAATGAACTGACTGATGAACTATATAAGGCAGATTCAATAAGAGTAGTGCTGGGGCGTCATGAACAGGGAGTCGTTCATGAGGCTGAGGGATATTCAAGAGAAACGGGACGAACTGGTGTGGTTCTGGTAACCAGCGGTCCGGGAGCCACCAATACTATAACAGCGATTGCAGATGCACATTATGACAGCACTCCCCTTGTGGTTTTTACCGGACAGGTACCACAGAACCTAATAGGGAATGATGCATTCCAGGAAGTGGATATCGTTGGAATGACCCACTCTGTGGTTAAGTACGGAGTGACGGTAAGGAACAGGGATGACCTCGGCAAGATAATTAAGATGGCCTTTTTTATCGCATCAACAGGCAGACCAGGCCCTGTACTGATAGACATTCCCAAGGACATCCAGATACAAAGCGGTTCTTCTGAATACCCGGAGACTGTAGATATTCGTGGATATAAGCCTATATCAGGAGTTCATATAGGCCAGCTGAAAAAGGCATATAAGCTTTTAGCTCAGGCTGAGAGACCCATGATATTGGCCGGAGGTGGCATAAATATCGGCCATGCCAATGAAGCACTGACAGAATTCGTTCATAAAATGGGACTTCCTGTGGTTACGACAATTATGGGAAGAGGAGCGATACCTACAGATGATCCATATTTTATAGGCAATCTTGGACTTCATGGCAGTTTCGCTTCGAATAAAGCAGTTTCTGCATGTGACGTACTTTTTTCTATAGGAACGAGGTTCAACGATCGTATCACCGGTGATCTAAATGAATTTGCACCTCATGCCAAAATCATCCATGTGGATATAGATACTTCATCTATTTCAAGAAATGTAGTGGTGGATGTTCCGGTGGTTTCTGATGCCATTACGGCATTGGAGAAACTGATGGAGTGGGCGAAACCGCTGCAGATTCAGTCGTGGATCGAAAAAATCAATAGGATAAAAGCAGAGTTTCCACTGGATATGAAAAAAAAGAAGGAAACGCTTTGTCCTGAGACTATAATAGATGGTATCAACAATTGTTTCAAAGAAGCAACAGTTGTAACTGATGTAGGTCAGCACCAGATGTGGACATCACAGTTTCTTGCTATGAGAAAGGGAACTAAACTGATCACATCGGGAGGTCTGGGAACTATGGGGTTCGGCCTGCCGGCGGCAATTGGAGCTAAAATTGCAGATCCTGATCGCTGTGTTATATGTATTACAGGAGATGGTGGAATGCAGATGAATATGCAAGAAATGGCTACGGCTGTTACTAATGATGTAGCTGTTATAATATGCATATTCAATAATCAATATCTTGGAATGGTGAGACAGCAGCAACAGCTATTTTATGGCAAGAGATATGAGATCACATGTCTTCGACGTAGGTCAGGATGTTCACAAGATTGCAAAGGACCTTCAGATGCTTGCCCTCCTTATGTCCCTGATTATGTTAAGTGGGCTGATAGCTATGGAGTCAGTGCTGTCAGAGTAGAGAGCGAAGAGGCGATTATTCCTGCATTTGAACAAGCAGAAAAAGTTACGAAATCCCAAAAAATTCCATTTCTTATAGAATTTATGATCTCGTCGGATGAATTAGTGCTTCCAATGGTTAAAAACGGAAGCCCCATAAGCGATATGATACTTTAAATCAGGAGAATCAAAATGGATAGAAATGTAACCGACAGATGGATAGCGCTATATGTGGAAAATGAGGTTGGAGTGCTAGCCATGGTATCCGGACTCTTTTCCGGAAAATCCTATAATTTAAGATCACTTACAGTTGGAACGACGGAGAGAGATGACATTTCCAGAATGACAATTGAAGTGGGAAGTGATGACATCACATTTGAACAGATCAAAAAGCAACTGAATACTATGGTTGAAGTCATAAAAGTAATTGATCTTACAGAGGTCAAGATGCATATGAATGAGATCATGTATGCAGTTATACCGGGAATAGATACCGACAAGAAGTCGGAAGTATTCAGGATAGCACAGGTTTTTCATCTGAAACCAATAGATATTGACGAACATACAGTAATGTTGTTATCATCGTTGGCGCCGGATAAAAATGACGATCTGGTCAAACTATTGAAACGTACTTTTCATCGGATAGAGATTACAAGAGGTGGGGCGGTTGCAGTTGAATCGCTAAACAACAAGTAATAGAAACGGCATTTATAGTTATATGATTAAGAACCATATGAAAAAAGATTTGAAAGCAATCAAAAAAATTAAAGACACAAAAAGGCATTATAATTATAGAAATCATGTCATGGCGATATTTCTTGCCATCGTCATGGTTCTGTCAGTGATGTCAAATACAGCTATGGCATTTGCCAAGACAACCTCGGATATTCAAAATGACATTACCAAGATGGAAGAGGAAAAGAAGAAGAATCAAGAGGCCAAAGACAAACTGAAAAACCAGAAAGATCAGGAACAAAGCGAGCTTAAGGATCTTCAGGGGCAGAAAAAAGACATACAGGGCAATGTTAATTCTATAAGTGGAAATATTAGTTTAGTCAGAGGTGAGATAACCAATCTGCAGAATAAGATCGCATCAAATAGTAATTCGCTTAGCACCCTTGCCCAGGAAAAAGCAGATGCGGAGATTAAGGAGGCAACTATAAAAAAAGAGCTGGCGGCTCGGATGAAAGTTGCATATGAATCAAGAGGATCAGACTCTATTATCA
>JAGOLM010000109.1 GCA_017994075.1 Lachnospiraceae bacterium | reverse complement strand
TTTTTGGTCCCAGCAACATATCATGATTCACCGGCGTATAAAAAAGTTTTGTAAATTCTTCTTGATCACTTGTCATTGACAATGCCCACATTGTCTTGGTAACGCAAGCTTCAAGTGTCATATCATAGGACTCAGGAAGGTTAAAATGACTCTTCATCTTTTTTCCAACCTCATAAACAGACATATCACTGCCCTCATGAACTACCTGTGTGGCCATAACCACTATTTTCCCTGCATTTATATAATCTGAGATTACCTTATAGTAGCTTTCATCACCATAATTGGGCAATCCACCGACTCCAAATGATTCGATGATCACCGCATCAATGTTTTCGATCATCAGCCTCAGTATCTCTCCATTCTCTCCCGGGATCAACTTATGAAGATAAACGGCCGTATCCATATCGTGGGCAATTTTCAATGGCTCGCACTGATTCTCTTTATCGTCTATATAGAATGCAATCCTATTCTCCTGTATGATCGCCACCGGCGGAAAATTAATGCTGGAAAATGCATTAAAGCTTTTTGACCTTTCCTTCTTGGCTCTTGTGCCTGCAATAGCCTGACCGTCAAAAACTATACATACTCCCCAAGCTCTATCATCACATGCAAATCTTATGCTATCCAACAAGTTAGTCTTGGCATCTGTTATCGGTAGATCAATAGGCTTTTGTGCCCCCGTAACGACCACAGGTTTCTTGTTATTTCTTATAAGATACGAAAGTGCTGCGGCAGTATATGCCATTGTGTCAGTACCATGGCATATTACAAATCCATCATATGAATCATACTTTCTCTCTATTATGGCTGTGATTGTAAGCCATTCATCCGGCCCAACGTTTGTAGAATCCAACGAAAATGGCTGAATAGTTTCAATGTCACATATTTTTTTTGCACTTGGAACATAACTTATAAGTTCCTCTGCTGTAATAGCCGGAGATAATCCATCCTCAGTATATCGTGATGCTATTGTTCCTCCTGTTGCCAGTATTAAAATTCTTTTCTTCAAGTCTTCTCCTGCTACGTTCTCATTAATATATATCATAGATCAAATATCAAACGGGTCTGTCATATTTTGACTCATGCCTTATCATTGCAAAAGCAACAATAAACATTACAACGATAAAGGCTATAAATATTTTCATTGCATCATCTGTTCCTGCCATGGCACATGAATCATAGAATCCATGAAGTAAAACAGAGACTATATAACTCATAAACAGAAGTATCCTGCTAAGGATAACAGTTCTTCTCCTGTCGAATTCTTTTCTGGCCCTGCCATAAAAATAACCCATGAATACTGCAAATGACATATGTCCGGGAATCGCTGTAAGCGCTCGAACTGCGGCATTGCCAAGACCGTATTGAAATACATAACCAATATTTTCAAATGCTGCAAATCCCAAAGAAACCGTTACCGCATAGACAATTCCATCAAAACTGTAATTAAAATTGGGATCATACCACGTCCTTCTGTACAGAAAAAACAGCTTGCATCCTTCTTCAATGGCTGCCACGCCTAAAAATGCAAAGAAAACAAAGTAATACGGATCCTTGGGATCCACAAATCGTGGCAATACCCATTCAGCTATACTCTCTAAAAACATAGCCAGAAGTGCTGCAAATATTCCGCGGATTATCAATTCGAATATGACATGTAGCGGTTCCTTATCTGCCTTGTCCTTTTTATATACATAAACAAGTAAAAACACTGCAGGAATGATCGCAGCCGCCAGCATTATCGCAACGTACGAAGTTGCTATATTATATAGATAAAACATATACTCTCTATTCTATCAGTCCAAGATTTTCTTTGAAACTGCAACATGATAAAAATTTCCATGTATCATTATATCGGATAGGCTTGATAGTGAACAATTCCAGTTCATTATTGTTAGAATGAAATATTTTGGATATATATCCTGCTTTTTCATTTTTTAGCCTGTCAAATACAGTATCCATATCATAAAATTCTTCGAACTTTTCCTGTTCATCTTCTCTTATATAATCTTTTGCAAACAACGATACTGCCAACTTACTGACATTGGTAAGGTCCGTTATTCTCTTCTGCTTAGAATTAATATATATATTCTGAACCGTTCCGTTTTCGTCAAACAGATCTATCCTAAAGAATAACGTCAGAATATGTGGAATCGAATTTTCAAGATACAGAGCCTGATTATATTCCAGCATCTTAGACAGATTCCTTGAAATTGTCACAAATGCAGCCTTGGTCCCACACCTTGCGATAAATCTGATTATAGATTTTATCGAAAATCCATTTATGACAAAATCTGCTTCTGTTATCCCGTTTGGTGAGGCTTCTGCCATCTTCGTCATCTCTATATAATGAGTATTCTCATACACATCATCTATATTTGATCTGACATTGGCTGCATTCATATCTTCGATCTCGATGCTTCTCAAAAACTCTTCGTAGGATTCATTAGCATACAGATAATTGATCCTATTTCCATCTACTTCGATTATAGCCAACGCTCTATCGTTATAGCAGTTTTCTCCCGATATTCCCTCTAAACTAAGAAGCGCGCTTCCTATAACATTCACAGCTCCTATTTTCTGATAATACTCTGAGAGCGAATTATCCTCTATAACAGGTCCGGCATCCGACAGCTCTCCAACAAATACAATTCCTGTATCCTTGATAATGGCCGGCATAGGTTTACCGAATAGGAATCCTTGTATTTTCTCACAGCCTGCCTCCTTGAGGAAAGCAAACTGTTCAAGAGTCTCAACGCCTTCACACAGTGTATGCATCTTTAACTCTTTTATCATTCCTATAACAGACCTGAGGACTATTCTTCCTTTGGGATTGGTTTCAAATTCTTTTAGAAAATTCATATCGATCTTAATAACATCAAATTGATATGATCTCAGATTATTAAGGGAACTATAGCCCGACCCAAAATCATCCATCCAAATCTCATATCCTGCTTCTCTTAACCGTTGGATCTCATTGATCAATAATTTTGAATCTTCTGTGAATGCACTTTCCGTAATCTCTATCCTGATATATTCCGGAGAAATATCATACTTATTCCTTATTTTTTCAATTTCAAGTACAACATTGCAAAGTTCAAAATCTATTCTGGACAGATTGACAGAAACCGGCACCGGAGATAATCCCAGATCCAGCATTTTTCTCATGGTACTGTACACATCCTCAATTATGTGCAGGTCCAATTTATGAATGAGTCTTGCTTCCTCCAATATGGGAACAAAAATATTAGGTGGTACTGTTCCATAACCGTCATCAGCCC
>JAGOLM010000108.1 GCA_017994075.1 Lachnospiraceae bacterium | reverse complement strand
AAGGCAAATGCCTTCGATGGATATCCGTCTTTTGTCACCACACGATAACATGGAATCCCCTTTTCGTCTGGGTTCACATGTAGCGCATAACCTACAACTCGACTCCATCTCTTATTTCCAGCCAGGACCGCGACCTGCCCATATGATGCCACTTTTCCATATGGTATCTGTCTTACAACCGAATATATTTTTTCATATGTATTCATCTGTCTGCCTTAGTTTCATGATCAATATAAATTTTCAAATTATATAGCTATTTGTATCAGGTTTAAATATTATTGAAAAGCAGTGCAGCTCCTGACAAAATCAGTAGCATCTGGACTATTTTTTTCATAATGCGTTCATTGACGAACTTGCTGCTTATCATCCCGAGTACCAGTGCCAGTACCATGACCGGCATCAAAAAAAGTGCCTTTTTTAGAACACCGATTGTTATTATTCCAGTCATTGTATACAGAACTATCCGAAGTGTATTTTCCAAGAAAAATACCACACAAATATTGGCCTTAAAATCACTGGTATTGTCTGTGACCCTGCTGATATAGGCACCCAATAACGCTCCTATTCCGTACAGTCCACACAAAACACCAGATAATATTCCGATCATCATCAGAATAAACTTGTTTTCTTTATTTTTATTTTCTTTATCTTTGTTGTTTTGAATCTCACGCAGAAGTGCTTCAATCCCAATTAAAATAATCGCTATACCACATATGATCTTGATTATTCGAGAATCCACATTTTTTAAAATCCAGATACCTGGTATGCTACCAGCAATAACAAGCATTGCGATCGGCAGACATGTACTCCATTTGATAGACTTTCGTTCCTTATACGCTATTATTAGATTCGTAGGATAACCGAGAATCAGTTCCACCGGCGATATATTGATATTTTCAGTTCCAAATGCAAGCACAGATGTAAATACCAATGTATTTGCAAATCCGCACAACCCCTTTATATAAAAGGCGCAGGCCGAAGCTATTATCCATAATGTCATAAAAATCCTATCGTTTTAAACCCATATTTTTCTTGAAGAAACTTGTTCTACATAAGCTGCGTACAAGTTGATCTCAATTCAATAATTTTATTTTCAATTATTTTTGCTACTACTTCAAATTCCCTATCGTCTTTACCTGTTGGGTCTGTTATTCCCCAGTCTTCCCGTTTTTTACAAGGCAGATAAGGACACTCCACGCCACATCCCATAGTTATCACTATATCAATCTCAGGAAGTTCTGATAATAATTTGGTGTGTTGAGTTTTCGTCATATCAACACCATATAATTGCTTAATAACCCGGACAGCGTCCGGGTTGATATGTTCTTTGGTATGTGTTCCTGCTGAGTAGCTTTCAAAAACATCCGCTGCCAACAGTTTCCCCAATGCCTCAGCCATCTGACTACGACAGGAATTATGCGTACAGATGAATGCAACCCTTGGTTTACTAATATCTAAACCATCAAGCTTCATTTTTTGTCCTCCCGGATTCTCCCAATGCCATTTTCAAAAACTTCTTTTCAGAAAACTCTTCATTCGTGATGAATTCGCCATCATGGAAAAACGCATATGTAGTACATGGGCACGGAAGTGACTGTGCCTGCTCTTTTGTATCAATATGTATGGCACGAAACTTGATACCATTGTCTGCCGCTGCACTCTCAATTATTGGTACATATTTGGCATTAAACGGACACTGATCAGAGTAATATAGAACGTATCCTTCCTCATTAATCTTTGGATGCCTCGCTTCCGGTTTAAACTGTGGAAGCTCTGCTGATTCATCCCATCTGAGGGTCATAAGCCATATACCAGTATCTGATCTGTCTGTTACTTCAAAGCCCTTATATTTTAAATATCCGGGATCCGAAAGGAACGGTTTCTTCTTTTCAGATGAAAGAACGCAAAGTCCAGCCTTTCCTTTCTCTTTGGCATCCCGGATACACTCATCCATCAGATCATTGGCATATCCATGTCCTTTAAATGAGCCTGACACCCAAAAACAGTCAATATACATATAGTTATCTGCATCGATTGGTATCCATGCATTCTCTGCCGGGATGTATTCAATGAAGCATTTTCCGCGTTCCACACTCTTTAAAAATACAAGTCCATCTTCGAAACGTTCTTTCAACCACGTCTTTTTTGATGATACCTGAACGTCCTTATTGTTAGAGATGGCACAGCAAATATGCTCCTTTTCGATATTATCATCAGTCACTCTGATATATTCCATATCATACATCCCTTCTTCAGCTGTCATAAACTATAGTATATAAAATTCTGCCAGATCAGACTAATATTTTTTTCTTTATAGGAATCCATACTGCGCTCTGATAGTCTGCATCTGAGGGTAATCCCCCGTTTGAATACCATTCTATATTGAAATCTCCAGCAATTTCATATTCTTTGTTCCCAGGTAGCCATTCTTTCCAGATGGACGTATTAACCGACTGGAGAGCTTCCGGCATTGGACCGTGACACTTGAACTTGGCCCAGTCTGCTTCCGGTATATCCTGAATGATCATTTCCTCAGGAACCTTCCCGCCCATATATCGTCCCGCGATCATATAACGGAACTTGCCATCATGTCCTATGTCATCGATACAGATGCCAAACTCCCCGATGCGATTATCATATACAGCCTGCTCAATCTCATTTGAAGGAGCCTTTCCTGCGCAGATGTTGCTCTCATATTTCTCCATGATCTCATCCCAAAACTTCGGGATCTCCTCATAAGAATTATCCATTGAAAACTCACGTTCAAAACCTATTACCTTAAATGCTGTCATCTTTTCTACTGTGTAATCCATTTTTTCACCTCCGGAAATTGATATGTTTACTGTCAGCGAACGGAAAGGATGAATGTCATGTCTTCTGTTTTTTGCCTCAGAAGGTGCGAATCCATGAAAACGAGTAAACGCCTTGGAGAAACTCTCCGATGTTTCATAACCACTGTCAAGGGCGGCATCGATGACCTTATAATCAGACTCTGCGAGCCTGAGTGCAGCCTGATATAGTCTACGGTTTCTAATGTATTCTCCTATTCCATAACCGGTTACGATCTGAAACCCCTTCTGAAGATACATAGCTGACATGTGCACACTGTCAGCGACTTCTTCAGTTCCAGTTACTGTATCCAGGTTCTGCTCCATGTAGTCGATGGCACTCTTTATAGTTGTAAACCATTCCATGTAATTATTTATCCTCTCTGCTGATGAGACTATACTATCAGTATCACAGGAGTATATCATGTCATTTACAAAACAGATCTGTCAGCTTTTATTTTTGAGTAAAAGAT
>JAGOLM010000010.1 GCA_017994075.1 Lachnospiraceae bacterium | reverse complement strand
AAATTCAGCTGTAAATTAAAGGGATATTTTACATACATTGTTCCTATGTTTATTTTGTTTATTCTTGTATTCGGATATATACAGATGTTATTTTAAATAATGGTATCAACGAAGCTTGCTTGAAATCTCAATAAAGTTGCGCTTGAATAGTACGGTAATCACCTTTGGCTAAGATTTGGAGCTCAAAATGAAAACCTACATAAAGAAACAGAAACTATTACTATTATTCGAAGTCCTTATTTCTCTGTTAAGTGCTATTTCAAAAGTAGTGTTGTCATTTCAAATGGGTACCATGACCAATGCCGCTGCCTGAAGAGCTTTTTTCACAGAAAACTGGTAGTGACAATGGAAAATTCTTGTCTGTAGGTGAACAGACACGAATCAATATTGCAAGAGCCTTGCTTTCTGATGCATCAGTTCTTATTTTTGATGAACCGACGGAGGGACTTGACCCTTCCACAGCAAGCAAAAAATCGAGTAGGAAACCTACTCGATTTTTTATATTTCATAGGGATAGAATACATTTTGTATATTATCTGCCGAGCATTTTTAGAATGCCGTTTTTATCGTGAACTCCAACTTCCTGGGTTTTTAATGCACCATTCTCGATAACTACGAGGTTTGGAATAGACATTACACGATATTTTTTGGCGAGATCAGGGTTTTCATCCACGTTGACCTTGCATACTTTTACATCTGTAAGCTCGTTGGCCATGTCGTCAATGATAGGTCCCTGCATCTGGCAAGGTCCGCACCAAGTTGCCCAGAAATCGATAAGTACCGGTTTATCAGAATTTAACACCTCTGACTCAAATGTATCTGTTGTAATGTGAAGTGCTGCCATAATTTTCCTCCATTCATCATTTATTCTTTTGATCTTTGCAAATCTCTTGAACCGTGACCACAGATAGGTCTGGTCATTTGTATTCCGGAATACATACGCCGTTTCAATTGATGATTGCATTGTAACATGGAATATTTTAAAAGTCAACATGGCAAAATAATATTTTGCAAAATATAAATATCTTGATTTTTAATGGCTATAAAAAATAGTAATTAATTATAAAATCACATCAGGATATATCTTCGAATCAAAAATAGAATCAGTAGATGTGCAGGGTAGTATATATAAAACAGATACTTGTTCTGCTTACCACGCTGCCCATTGTACATATATATAAATACCAGACCAATTAGGGCATAGAATTCGGAGAAATCTGTAGTAAGTCCAAGATAGCATACCATTACTACGTATGCAGTATAGACATTTTGCTGAGATAATAGATACATAAGGACGATAGCCATTACACCGCTGGCACCATAGTCGCTGTATAACAAATTGGCCAGGAAAGCACCGGCAACAATGGCACTTATGTCGATTATCCCGACTAGGATCCTGTCAGATGTACTCGGATTGACAGCGATTCGCTGGGAACACATTTTTATAACCAGACAAACGGCCAACCCTATGGCGAGGGTAAAGAAAACATTGTTTTTCCCTGAATAATATATTTCATTATTAAAGGCCAGGTCAAAGGGAACCTCAGAAATAAGAGCAAAACAGAATAATCTGACAATGTATTTTTTCGCATTGTGGGTATGATTCAGCCCTTCAACCAGCAGAAAGATGAACAAGGGAAATGCAATCCGTCCTATTCCACGGAGAATATCGTCGATAAACATCATATTTCTATAGGCAGAAATAGACATTTCCGAAGAATGGGGATACATTTCCAGCAGTGATGCACCGATGTGATCAATGGTCATCGTTATGATTGCAATTAATTTTAATCCTGCTCCTGTTAATTTTTTATTTGTTTTCATAAGTCGCATTATATCAGACTTCATTGACAAAGTACCTATTAAAAAGTAAAATTCCTAGGTATATGCCAAGGCATGACAAAGATAATTTTAATATTCATTTTATTAGCAATTTATAAAAATCCAGCAACTATCGGAGGAACAAAATGGGAAATATAGAATACGATCCTAAATCAATTGAACCCAAATGGCAGAAATATTGGGATGAACATGAGACATTTAAAACTGATGTATGGGACTTTAGCAAGCCTAAATATTATGTTCTTGATATGTTTCCTTATCCGTCAGGAGTTGGTCTTCATGCAGGACATCCTGAGGGATACACAGCCACAGATATTATCTCACGTATGAAGAGAATGCAGGGATATAACGTTTTACATCCAATGGGTTATGATTCCTTTGGTCTTCCGGCTGAACAGTATGCTGTTTCAACAGGTAATCATCCAAATGGTTTTACTGAAAAAAATATTGAGACATTTACAGGTCAGCTAAAAGAGCTGGGATTCGATTATGATTGGTCCAAGATGATCAAGACATCAGATCCTAAGTTCTATAAGTGGACCCAGTGGATATTCAAACAGCTATACAAAGATGAATATGCAAAGTACGTAGATATGCCTGTAAACTGGTGTGAAGAGCTGGGAACGGTCCTGTCCAATGACGAGGTCATCGATGGTAAGTCTGAGCGTGGTGGTTATCCCGTTGTCCGTAAAAATATGAAACAGTGGGTCATCGATCAGCAGGCATTTGCTGAAGAACTTCTTTCGGGCCTTGATGAGATCGACTGGCCCCAGTCTACAAAAGATATGCAGAGAAACTGGATCGGAAGATCAGAAGGCGTAGAGGTAGATTTTCAGATAGTAGGTGGCGGACAATTTTCTATATATACCACATGTATCGAAACTATCTATGGAATTACATTTATGGTACTGGCTCCGGATGGTGATACTGTTCAGGAACTTATGCCTAGGATCAAAAACCAGGAAGCTGTTCAGTCATATATCAATGAAACCATGAAAAAGACAGATATGGACAGAACCGAGCTTAACAAAAATAAGACTGGTTGCCCTCTTGAGGGAATATACGCTATAAACCCCGTAAACGGAAAAGAAGTTCCAGTATTTATAGGAGATTTCGTTTTAGGAGGATATGGTACAGGAGCAGTTATGGCTGTTCCTAGTCATGACCAAAGAGATTTTGAATATGCTGAGAACCACGGACTGCCGTTTATTCAGGTTATTTCAGGAGGGGACACTTCCGAAAAGGCATTTGAAAAATTTGATTATTTAGATAAAGATGAATGCAAGCTTTTGAATTCTCAGGAATTTGATGGACTTACCGTTAAAGAGGCTAAAAAAGCCATAACAGACAAGCTTGTGTCTATGGGAGTTGCCAGAAAAACTGTTAATTACAGATTCCGCGAGTGGATATTTGCCAGACAGAGATACTGGGGCGAGCCTATGCCTATCGTATACACAGAAAATGGACAGATCCATGTTCTGGATGATGCAGAACTTCCTCTGGAACTTCCTGTACTCGAAGATTACAAAGGGAAGAACGGTAAGGCTCCTCTTGATAACGATACAGAATGGAAAAAGTATGATAATAACGGGATAAAGGGACTGAGAGAGACTTCCACAATGCCAGGATCTGCAGGATCCAGCTGGTATTATTTTAGATATATCGATCCTAATAATAATGATGAATTTGCTGATCAGGAACTACTGAAGCACTGGATGCCTGTCGATCTCTATGTAGGTGGTCCTGAGCATGCAGTAGGACATCTGATGTATTCCAGAATATGGAACAAATACCTGTATAAAAAAGGTCTTTCACCGGTAAGCGAGCCCTTTAAAAAGCTGGTTCATCAGGGGATGATTCTGGGATCAAATGGTATTAAGATGGGAAAGAGATTCCCTGAGTTTGTAGTCAACCCCAGCGATATTGTCGAAAAGAATGGCGCAGATACTCTTAGACTCTATGAAATGTTCATGGGAGCTCTAGAGGCTAGCAAGCCTTGGAACGATCAGGGAGTAGAGGGCGCGAGAAGATTTGTTAATAAGGTATGGAAATATTTTTCCAACTCTAGCAATATCAGTGAGGAAGACACTGACAGACTGACCAAGATCTATAATCAGACTGTTAGAAAGGTAACATCTGATTTTGAAACATTGGGATTTAATACTGCGATCGCACAGATGATGATATTCATGAATGAAGCGACTAAGGGAACTTGCCCGTTAGCTTATGCAGAGGGATTCGTTAAGATGTTCTCATGTGTGTGCCCTCATGCTGGCGAAGAACTTTGGAACAGATTTGGTCATGATGAGTCAATTGCTTATGCAAAATGGCCGGAATATGACGAAGCACTTTGCAAAGAGGATATAATTGAAATCGGCGTTCAGGTCAATGGTAAGGTCAAGGGCGTTGTCGGACTTACCGATGATGATACCCAGGACTCAGCTCTGGAAAAGGCCAAAGAAATCGAAAATGTCGAAAAAGCTCTTGAAGGCAAAAATGTCGTCAAGGTCATCTTCGTAAAAGGAAAGATTTTGAATATCGTTGTAAAGTGAGCTGATAAATGTCTTATTGCATACAGTTAAAGAGTATTTCACACCTGGATGGTGTGAAAAGTCGGCTACGAGCAACGGATTGCTAGTAGCCGACGATATGACAAAATAAATATTATTATATAATGTATGCAATTAGACATTTACAGCAAACAAAGCCATAAATAAATCAATTGGTGTTATATTTTATTGCTTCTCTTCCATACTCCGATCTTTTCAGCTTCCTTTATCAGACCATCACGGAAATCAGGATGAGCAACACTTATTACAGCCGCTGCTTTCTGCCAAGCTGTCAGACCCTTAAGGTTGACGACACCATACTCTGTACATAGATAATGAACAGCTGAACGGGAATCAGTGACGATAGAGCCAGGTTCAAGCGTAGGAAGAATACGAGAAACCATAGTTCCATCCTTTTTATTAAAGGTAGAAGACATACAGATAAAGCTTTTACCACCAGGGCTTAGATATGCACCCATTACGAAATCCAACTGACCACCGGCACCGCTTATCTGCTTGGTTCCTGCAGACTCTGCATTGACCTGACCGAACAGATCCACATTGACAGCATTATTGATAGAAACAAAATTATCAAGTCTGCTTATATTTCTTACGTCGTTAGTGTAGTTTACAGGTACACTCATGCAGGCAGGGTTGTCATCCAGATAGTCGTATAACTTCTTGGTTCCTGCACCAAATGCATAAGTCTGACGATAGCGATCAAAATTCTTGTTGGCACCGGTTAATTTCCCGGAATTGGCAATGTCTACAAAAGCATCAACATACATCTCGGTATGGACACCGAGATTCTTTAGATCAGAACTTGCAATAAGTGAGCCGACGGCATTAGGCATTCCGCCGATTCCAAGCTGGAGACATGCACCGTCCGGAATCTCATTTACAATAAGTTTAGCAACAGTTTTATCTACATCAGAAGCAGGACCGCCTCCACCCAATTCAGGAATGGGATTGTTATCACCTAAAACAATGGCATCTACATCTGAAATATGGATTTCTGATTCAAAACCACCGAGACAGCGGGGCATATTCTCATTAACCTCTACGATAATATGCTTTGCTACATCGCATATAGCTTTGAGATGTGATGCGGAAGGACCGAAATTGAAATATCCGTGCTTGTCCATGGGAGCGACCTGAAACATTGCTACATCAAGAGATTTAATGTTTTCCCTATAATAACGAGGCATTTCGGAATATCGAAGAGCAGATAGATATCCAAAACCTCTCTTTATATAGCCTCTCTCTACACCGGTCATATGCCATGAATTCCAGGTAAAATGCTTTCCGGCATCTTCTCGGGCAAATGTTGCCAGAGGCTTCATCAGGATTCCACCTCGAATCTTAACATCGATCAGCTCATCTGTTCTCTTTGCAAGGGCCCTATCCAAAACATCAGGTGTATTAGCACACCATCCGAAATCGACCCAGTTTCCTGACTTTACAACTTTGACAGCTTCGTCTGCAGGAATAAGCTTTTTGGTATATTCTTCTGCACAATCCATGACAATCCTCCTAATCTATTGCTATTTTAACTATTTACGAAACCTTATTATGGGTATAAAATACACAAATTTGTGAAAATTCACAAAAATCGTTCAAAGAATGATAAAATAGTCACAAACTAATGCAAGAATATCATTGATTAAAGGTAAAATCAACTTTGTATTCAGCTTTGCTTTTTGTTTTTTAAAGTGTTAAAATTTCAGAGATAATTTTTTTAAAAGATGTTAAAAGTTAACTGTTAATTAATAATAGTTTAGATTGGGGGAAACGAATGTCAAGCTTGAAAGCTTTTAGATTAAATTCGATTTTGACGTCATTTCTTGTAATTGTACTCGGAGTATTGCTTATTGTATGGCCAGGCGAGACTATCGTAATGTTTATCAAGGTCATGGGAGCTGTAGTTACAATAGTTGGTGTTTTACAATTAATAAGAGGAATTACAGCGGATAATAGAAGCCCGATAGAGATTTCGGCTGCAATCTGTATACTGATATTTGGAGCGTGGATATTTTTGTTTCCGGATCCAATTTCAAAATTTGTGCCGGTTGTTTTAGGTGTGCTTCTTTTAGTTCACGGGGCAGACACAATAGCAACTGCTATTACAGGCAAAAAGGCTGAGATCGGAGACTGGGTTGCACTTATGGTTCTTGGTATCATAAGTATGGTCGGTGGAATATTTGCTATAGCATGTTCAGGATGGATCAGAAATGGATTCATGATTGTACTTGGAGTAATACTTATATATGATGGAGTAACAAGCTTGCTAGTTCAGGGCAAGGTGGCAAAAGCCGAAAAGGATATAATTGATATCGATAGTCATGATATTGATGACACAGATGATTTTGTATAGGGAGGATAATCTTGAGACAGATGGAATTTAAAATGGAAAGACCGGGACTCTGTAAAGTAGGTGATGAACTTGCCATAAAAGAGACCAGCTTGCCGAATTCCTATTTCTATACTTTGGAACATGCGTATGCAATGTCCGGTAATTATAGTACTGTTGAGAGACTAAAGTCCACAAAAGGTAAAGTTGTAGACATAAAAGAGACACCGAGGGGTTTTTTTGTAACGATGGAGTTTGAAGAGTAATAGTATGCGATTTTGCAAAGTTTCAGCATTGGGACCGGGTCTTAAGGTAGCAAAAGATGTACTTGATATCAGCGGCAAAGTGCTGCTTGATAGTGGTGCGCTTCTAACATCAGATAATATTTCTTACCTATCATTTATTGGAGTGAAGGGGGTATATGTGGAGGATGAAGAAGATGGCACCAAGTCAATAGATCTTTCTGACTTGATTCAGCCGGAGATTCGAGAGGCTGCTGCATGGGTTGTAAAAGATTTTTTCAGCAAGTCTATGAATGGCAACATTCCAAGCTCAGAGAAAAAAATATTTGAGGAAGTGGATGAAGTTGTCGGTATCGTTCTTCAAAATAAGGATGTAGTTATAAATCTAAATCAGGTAAAAGCTTACGATCAGTATACATATTTTCATTCGGTTGATGTAGGGACTCTGGCCGGAATAATCGGGGCCAAGAGAGGATTGTCCAAGGAAGAACTGGAAGAGCTGGTTACAGCCGGATTTCTCCATGATGTGGGCAAGGTTTTCATCAGTCCGGACATCATAAATGCTCCGAGGAGACTAAACAACGAAGAACGTATCAAGATGATGGAGCATCCCAGACTCGGATATGAGTATTTGAAAAAGAATTATAATTTCTCGGATACTGTTACAAGAACTGTATTCGAGCATCATGAATGGTATAACGGAATGGGTTATCCCAATAGGAGAAGCAAAGAAGGGCTTCATGTTTTTTCCAGGATTCTCAAAGCGGCAGATGTATATGATGCAATGACCACAAAGAGGCCATATCATCCGCCTTATCTCCCATCAGAGGTTATGGAATATATAATGGGTCGATGCGGAATGGAATTTGATCCCAATGTTGTAGAACTAATGGCAAGGGAATTGTGCGTATATCCCGTTGGATGTGAAGTTGAACTATCAGATGGAAGACGCGCTGTAGTTGTGGAAAATCATCATGGTCTGGTACTCAGGCCCACAGTTGAAGCACTTGATTCAAAGGAACTTATCGATCTTATGTCAGACAGAACAGCATGGAAGCTTACAATTGTTAAACTGATGCTATAGGAGGGGGAAAATGCTTAATCAGAGCAGGAGTGCGATAGATCTGCTGCTTGCTGATAGTCTTAAAGAGCTTGCTCGGATCCACCCAATCGAAAAAATAACCATAAGAGAAATAACAGATAAGGCCGGTGTGATACGGCCTACTTTTTATAACCATTTTCAGGATAAATATGAGTTGATAGAATGGATAGTGGATCAGGAAATATATCAACCCATGGTTTCTTACTTTGATAAGGGATTGACAGAGGAAGGTATGGTAAGTGCTCTTGATGCTATACAGGCAGATGATCTGTTCTATACCAGAGTCTCTATTGTTGATGGTCAGAATTCTCTGGATGTAATTCTTAGAAATATGATTAAGAAGATGATACTTCGATACGCTGATCTACAGGAGATGCAATCGCATCTGCCATATTCCTGGATGACAGTGGATCAGGTGGCTGATGCATATGCCCAGTCTGTGGGATATGCCATTATTGTGTGGATACATGCAGGAATGAAGGCTCCCAAGGATGAATTGGTCAAAACTGTTATTTTTCTCATGACGCATTCGCCATATGACGTGGTAAATGGGAAAATAACTACATAATAAAAGATTTGTATTAAAAAAAACTACACGAATGCATTTATGATTATTTATGTTGTTAATTTATGCGTTTATAATTAAGATCATCGAAATTTAAGTTTAGAATACATATAGTACATATAATATTAAGGAAAAACAAAATGACAACATTGGAAAATATATTGATGTTTGCTGGAATCTCTATGGATGTATTTGCAGCGATGGAGATTCAAGGGTCTATGATTGCAAGAGTCAACAAAAAGACACTTTCTTTCGTAGTACTGATAACGATTGCGCTTCAACTCCTTTTCTTTAATGCCGGATATCTGCCTTGCTTTTATTTACTTAGGAACCGACTCTCTGAAAAGAGTACGTGGACAGGACTGGCGATTGCAGCAGTTGTATTTATTGCTTTGGGAGTAAGGCTGTTATATAAGGCGATTAAGAGAGATACAGTTTATGAACATAGATGTGAGCTGGGTGTCAAAGGATATGCAAAGATAATTGCAGTGACAACGCTCTATACGCTTTTTGCCGGATGTGCATCAGGACTGATCGGAACCAATATATTTGAGATGGTTGGAATCATAGCATTGTTCTCATTTATAGTCGTTGTAATAGGCTTGTACTTTGGACTTCATTTCGGCTTTGCCGGTAAAACACCAATATATGGAGCAGGATCTGCATTGCTTCTGATATGCGGAATAGAGATAATGGCTAAAGTTTTATAATGTATATAAAAAGAGCTTCGTTCGTATGATATGTACCTGAAATCAGGGTAACATATTAATATCGAACGAAGCTCTTTTTTAGTTATCATACACAGTATTTTTATCATAAATGGATCATTTTAAAATGTATATGCGATCAGCCGATCAATGAACTGGGACAGTACTTCCTGAGAGGACATTCCTCACACAGGGGAACCGGTGCCTTGCATATGGTCCGTCCAAAATTGATCAGCTGAATATTCCATTTGATCCAGTGATCCTCTGGAATCTCCTTCATAAGGTCATACTCCACCTTGGTAGGGTCAGTATTTTCAGTCAGCCCCAGTTTCTTTGATATTCGTTTTACATGAGTATCTACAACGATACTTGGAATACCATATATATTACCACGGATGACATTGGCAGTTTTTCGACCGACACCCGGAAGAGAAGTCAATAGTTCGAGCTCACTTGGAACTGTTCCGCCGTATTCATAAGCTACCATTTTGGCACACTTTATCAGATTGCCCGCCTTGGCATGGTAGAAGCCTACGGAATGGATCATATCCTCTAATTCCATAATATCAGCAGAAGCCATTGCAATTGGGTCAGGGTATCTCTTGAACAGTGCGGGGGTAATCATGTTGACTCGGGCATCTGTGCACTGGGCACTTAGAATAGTAGCAACCAGAAGTTCCCAGGGGCTTTCATTGTTCAGAGTAACCGGAAGCTTGTCGGGATAATATGCATCCAATGTAGACAGTATCTGCGGCAGATATTCGTTGACGGTGAATTTGATTTGCTTTTTATTTGCTTTCTCCATTTTTTTCCTCATTATTATCATCTAAAAATGATTGATCATGATCCTCGGAATCAGCTTCCGGAGGAGATGTTATATCGGAGTTCTCGGAATCAGATCCCGGAGCAGATATAGATAAAGCATCAGAAGATCCAAGTGTTAACTTTTCAAAATCATCATTAAGAGATGAAATTACTAAGCGCTCCAGCGGTAGATGAAGAGTCGGGGCAAATTCTATAAGTGATGTGATCTTTCTCGGCTTATTCAGCGCTCGGTAACAATTTCCGAGAAGAATATAATTTTTACTTACATCGGAACGGATGGCAGCTCCATATTCCAGATATTTTTCAGCGGAAATGTAATCCGCTCTGGATATAGAATTCTCTGCAAGACTTATAAGCACTGCGCAGAGTGAATTAAAATTCTCACCAATCTCATTTAATGCGGTGAGATTAGAAACACCATATTTTTCCTTGAGGTCAGTGTTGGTGAAACCATTAAGGCATAATATCCTCTTTTCAGAGAGAGCCTTTAAAGATTCAATTAGCTTTTCATCTTGGAAATCTGTAGTTTCTAATGGAAATTTTTCCATCGGAATGGTAATATATGAAAGATTCGTTATATCAGCCTTGGAGGTGAGGTTAGCTTTTTGCTCTCTGTCCCAAAAAGACTGTTCGGTACTATGCTCTTTATTTTTGACGTAGATTCGTCGGATAGTGAAGATGATGATACCGATAAATACAATAGTTAATATAGGGTACAAGGCTATGGCCTGCTTTCTAGAAAATTATGAGGTGATAAAATGTTTAAAAATCCTAAAAGAACCAAAAGAATAGTTTCATTTATGGCACTTATTCTCTTAGGAGCGATGGTTCTTACTACAGTTGTAGCATTCTTAGTATAAGTAACGTACTGGTAAAATGTCAATTTGAAAGTGAGTGTTTCTTAGTAATATGAAGAACTTTGAAAAATATATACTTGCTGTAGCCGGAACAATGGCGGCGGCAATAATTTTTACGCTGGTGCCAGGGAATACAGTTGTGGCGGCGACAAAAGTCCCCTCAGGAATATCAATAGATGGAACTGATGTATCAGGAATGACCGAGAAACAGGTCAATCAGGTAATAGATTCCTATATGAATTCTGTGAGCAAGTCAGTTATCAAGCTGTCTACAGACGAGAAATCAGTGGATGTCAAGGCTGGTGATCTGGGAATCAGGAATATCGATAAACGGACAGTAAAAAGAGCAGTAAATTATCTCGGAAGCGGTAACCCACTTGAGAGATTCTCAAAAAAAGAATATTTAAAATCCGGCAACATCAAGGACATGAAGTTGTCTCTTACATGTGATCCGGCTACACTTTCTACATATCTTCAGAACAACAAGGGTAATTTGTCTAATCCCACAGTCGATAATGGATTAAAAAGAGAAAACGGACAATTTGTATTTGTTCCTGGCTCAGCTGGAAAAGAAATCAATATTACAGATTCTTCATCTAAGATCACATCTTATATTGAGAAAGAATGGAACAAAAAAGACGGAGAATTAAATCTCAAAACGGAAACAGTGGAGCCTAGAGGAACCAAGGAAGAACTATCCAAGGTCAAGGATCTGCTAGGAACAGCCACAACAGACTATAGTTCATCAGCAGAAGGGCGTAAGCACAATGTAGCCAAGGGAGCATCTTTCCTAAACGGAACTATAATGTATCCGGGTGACATGATATCTGTGTATGGTAAGGTCGCACCGCTTTCCGTAGAAAACGGCTATGAGGTTGCCGGAGGTTATGCTAATGGTCAGACTGTAGAGGCTGAGGGCGGCGGTATCTGTCAGGTGGCGACAACTACTTATGATGCTGTAATAAATGCCGAACTTGGCATTGAGACCAGATCAGCTCATTCACTTACGGTTCATTATGTGGATGTATCGTTTGATGCAGCAATAGCGGCATCGCCAGATGGACAGGTACTTAAAGATCTGAAATTTAAAAATACACTTAATGCTCCTATTTATATTGAAACATCTACAAATGGTTCTACAATAACGGTTAATGTATATGGTCAGGAGACCAGACCGGCAGAACGAAAATTGACTTACGAAAATACCATAGATGAGAGATATGATATCGTCAATAAATTCACGGAGGACCCTGCACTTCCGGTAGGAACGATCAAAAAAGTAACAACAGGTCAGACCGGATACAAGGCCAAGCTCTGGAAGGTGGTAACAGTGAATGGTGTTGAACAAAGCAGAACTATCCAGAACAGAAGTAATTACAAGATGTCAGATGGAAGCTACTCTGTAGGAACAGCTTCAGCGGATCCTGCTCAGACCCAGAGCATGCAGGCGGCGATCGCCACAGGAGACCAGAATACGATTCTGACAACGGCAGCATCTATAACAGGAACAGCACCGATCACTATCGGAGACAGAGATGCAAAACCTACTGAAGCAGAGAAGCAGGCTGCAGCCGCAGCAAAGGCAGCCGGAACGCAGGCAGGCAATTCAGCTCCGGCAACGACTCCGGGTACAACAGTTCCGGGACAGAATCCGGTTCCTGTTCCCGATACGAACCAGCCTCAGTCAACAACGCCTACACCATAGGCAGTGATCGGCAGATAGTAAAAACCATTCGGAGACTGTATGGATATAATAATGATTGGAAATGCTGGAGCTTCAGGCACAGTTAGAATAGCAGAGAAAAAATATCTTGAGCTAAGAGAAAAATATCCGGAATGGTTTATTGATCAGGCTAAAAACATTCAACAGGATCAAAATGATGAAGTCTATAAAAAAGTGGAAGATATTGTTGAAAAGACAGTAGCAATGATAAAAAGTAATGATGAGACCATTCCATTGACATTCAAATGCGGAGAGGGAGGCATCATGAACACTCTATGGGAACTGGGCAAGGTCAGAAAAAAAGGATTTGTGATAGATATTTTTTCTATACCGATAAAGCAGGAAACTGTGGAGATCTCAGAATTTTATCATTTAGATCCATATAGACTGGAATCATTTGGTGCATATATAGCAGTTGTAAGAAGTGGCGCAGAATCTATGGCTCTTTTAAAAAAAGTCGGGATGGAAGCTTGCATCATAGGATATCTGAATAACAGCAAAGATAAGATACTTCTGTTTGATACTGATGGAGAAGTGAGATTTTTGGACAGACCAAGAGAAGATGAACTTGCCAAAGTGAAATGATTCTGATGTAATTAGGACATATCTATAATAAAAGGCATATAAGTAAGTAATCGTAATTCTGAATCACAAGGAAAAAGACTGTTAAATCAGGAAAGGAAAAAGAAACGATGCAGAATATTAATGAAAAGATACTTAACTATATAGAAAAGAATAGCAGGATAGATCTGAAGGAACTGGCGACGATACTGGGGGAGAGCGAAAACGAAGTTATAAATGCTCTTCAGGATATGGAAGATAATCATATCATATGTGGATATCACACCTTGATAAATTGGGACAAGGCAGGTATCGACAAGGTAACAGCCATGATAGAGGTCAGAGTAACACCCCAGAGAGGAATGGGATTTGATAAGGTTGCTAAGCATATCTATAACTACCCTGAGGTCACCAGCGTATATCTGATATCCGGTGGATTTGATTTTATGGTAATTATCGAGGGAAGAACCCTTAAAGAAGTGGCAGAATTCGTATCATCGAAACTGGCACCTCTTGAATCTGTACTCAGCACCAAGACGAATTTCATCTTGAAATTATACAAAGAGCACGGAACTATCATGAGTGAGGATAGGCTCGATGAAAGGATGAAGATGTCATTATGAGAAATCCTGTCAATCAGACAATAACAAATATTGCACCTTCAGGAATAAGAAAGTTCTTTGATATTGTCCAGGAAATGGATGATGCAATCTCTCTTGGTGTAGGTGAACCGGATTTCGATACACCGTGGAGAATAAGGGATGAGGCAATATTTTCCCTGGAAAACGGAAGAACATTCTATACATCCAATTCAGGTCTAAAGGAATTAAAGGTTGCGATCTCTGAGTATCTGACCAGAAAATATGACCTGATATATGATCCTAATCAAGAGATGATGATAACAGTAGGTGGAAGCGAAGCTATTGATATAGCTCTTCGTGCCATGCTAGATCCTGGAGATGAGGTTCTAATACCACAGCCAAGCTATGTATCTTACGGACCTTGTACTATTCTCGCCGGCGGCAATCCGGTGTATATAGAGCTGAAAGAGGCTGATGAATTTCGACTAACACCTGAAGAGGTGGAGGAAAAGATCACAGATAAGACCAAGGTTCTTATTCTGCCATATCCTAACAATCCTACGGGAGCTGTTATGGAAGAATCAGATCTAAAAAAAATAGCTGATATAGTGATCGAGCATGACCTTTTTGTACTTACAGATGAGATATATGCTGAGCTTACATATCAGAAGAATCATGTCTCGATAGCTTCTTTTCCTGGAATGAAGGAGAGAACAGTCTATATAAACGGTTTTTCAAAGGCATTTGCCATGACCGGATGGAGATTAGGCTATGCATGTGCACCTGCAGTACTTTTGAGTCAGATGCTAAAGATCCATCAGTTTGCTATAATGTGTGCACCGACTACATCACAGTATGCCGCAGTTGAGGCAGTTAAGAGCTGTGATAAGGAAGTTGCAGATATGGTCGTTCAGTATGATGAACGCCGCAGATATTTATTAAACAGACTTAGAGATATGGGAATCAGGTGCTTTGAACCCTTTGGAGCATTCTATATTTTCCCGTCTATCAAGGAATTCGGAATGACCAGCGAAGAATTTGCTACAGATCTTCTAAAGAAACAGAAGGTAGCGGTAGTTCCGGGAACAGCATTTGGGCAATGTGGTGAGGGGTTCGTGAGGATCTCATATGCATATTCCATGGACAACTTAAAAAAAGCAATGGACAGAATTGAGCTTTTTGTAAAAGAACTGAAAGAAGAAACAAATTGAAACCATTAAATATAGTATTGCATGAACCTGAGATTCCATCTAATACAGGCAATATCGGGCGTACATGCGTAGCAACCGGTACTAGACTTCATCTTATCAAACCGTTAGGGTTCAGTCTGGATGAAAAGGCAGTCCGTAGGGCAGGAATGGATTATTGGAAGGATCTGGATCTCAGTATATATGAGGATTATCAGGACTTTATCGACAAGAATCCTGATGCGAAGATATATTATGCAACTACAAAGGGACAGAATAAGTACACAGACGTTTCTTTCCCAGAAGGGGCATATATTATGTTCGGAAAAGAAAGTGCCGGAATACCGGAAGAGATATTGATAGAGCATCCCGAAGAATGTATCAGGATCCCTATGGGACATGATATCAGATCCCTGAATCTGTCAAACAGTGTAGCCATTGTTACATATGAGGCCCTGAGGCAGCAGGATTTTGGAGATTTAGAGCCTATTGGACAGTTACACAGACTCCACTGGTGATATATAAGATATGTGATTTGATACATTAATTAGCCGAATACGATGCAGACCATCAAGGCTGCAATCAAGGTATGATAATGAATATAGATGTAAATACAAATATTAATATAAATATAATAGAAGCGAAAAATCTAAGTCATGAGTATATAGTTCGTGATGAAGAGGGAAATGTGGAAAACATTGTCACAGCAATCGACAATGTTGATATTTCTGTAAAAAAGGGACATTTTATATCGATCCTTGGACATAATGGCTCAGGCAAGTCTACATTTGCCAAGCATATCAATGCGCTTCTATATCCATCAGGTGGCACTCTGTTTGTGAATCAGATGGATGCAAACGATAAGAGCAATACTCTGGATATCAGAAAGTCTGCAGGAATGGTATTTCAGAATCCTGATAACCAGATAATAGCGTCTGTTGTAGAAGAGGATGTGGGATTCGGTCCGGAAAACATCGGTGTACCCACAGATGAGATATGGGAAAGAGTTGAAAAGAGCCTTCGATCTGTAGGAATGTGGGAATATAGAAAACATTCCCCTAATAAGCTGTCCGGCGGTCAGAAGCAAAGAGTGGCAATCGCAGGAGTAATGGCGATGGAACCTGAATGTATAGTGCTGGATGAACCCACTGCTATGCTAGATCCCAACGGTCGTAAGGAAGTTATCCGTGCGATCCATGAATTAAATAAAAAAAAGAATGTTACAGTTATACTTATCACCCATTATATGGAAGAGGTGGTAGGATCTGATTATGTATATGTTATGGACAGTGGCAAGGTGGTTATGGAAGGCGAACCCAGGGATATATTTTCCAAAGTGGAGGAGCTAAAGAGCTATAGGCTCGATGTACCACAGATCACCCTTGTGGCTGATGAACTGAAAAAAGCAGGAGTAAATGTACCGGATGGTGTCCTGACAAGGGAAGAACTGGTAGAGGCTCTTCGCGGTATCAGAGCGACGGAGGTGTGATATGTCTCTAATATTTGATCACGTATCATATACCTATAGCCCGGATACGGCATATGAAGTGGCAGCACTTAATGATATTAATCTAAAAATCGATGATGGAGAATTCGTCGGAATAATTGGTCATACCGGCTCAGGCAAATCAACCCTGGCTCAGCATATGAACGGGCTGATAAGAGCTACGACTGGCAGTATCTATTATAATGGCCAGGATATATATGATAAAGGCTATAAGCTTAAGGATCTTAGAACACAGGTTGGAATGGTCTTTCAATATCCGGAGAATCAGCTGTTCGGGACCACGGTTTTCGAGGATGTATGTTTTGGACCAAAAAATCAAGGGCTAGACGAAAAGGAAGTTTCTCTCAGAGCTTTTGAAGCACTTAGAGCAGTTAAATTGCCTGAGGAATATGCGGAGACATCTCCTTTTGACCTGTCAGGCGGACAAAAGAGAAGAGTAGCTATTGCCGGAGTACTGGCAATGAAGCCTGCTTATCTGATACTTGACGAACCTACCGCAGGACTAGATCCCGCAGGAAGAGAAGAGATACTTGGTCTTATCAAGGAACTCCATGATAAAAAAGGTACAACAGTTATACTGGTGTCTCACAGCATGGAGGATGTGGCTAATTATGTAGATCGTATTGTTGTAATGGAGCATGGTGGTATCCTATATGATGGTACACCAAGAGAAGTGTTTCATTATTGCAAGGAGCTGGAGGAGATAGGACTTGCAGCTCCACAGGTCACATATCTTATGCATGATCTTAAGAAAACAGGATTTCATGTAGATACAGATATCACAACGGTTCCAGAGGCCAGAGATGCTATTTTAAAGGCTCTTGGACGGAAGGAATAATATGTTTAGAAATATGACATTGGGCCAATACTATCCTGCAGATTCGATCCTGCATAGATTGGACCCTAGAACAAAATTATTTGGAACATTGATATTCATAATTTCGATATTTATCGTGGATTCAGTTCCGGGAATGCTGGTTATTGCAGCCTTTCTGGGAGCTGTTATTATCGTATCAAAGGTTCCGTTTTCATTTATGGTAAAGGGAATAAAGGGAATAGTAGTATTACTAATGATCGCTGGACTTTTTAATCTGTTCTTGACTCCGGGAGATAAGATCCTTTTTCATTATGGAATATTAACGATTACGGATGCCGGACTTAAGAGTGCTACGCTTATGACTATTCGTATGATAGTGCTTATAATTGGAACTTCTGTTATGACACTTACGACTACACCGAATTCTCTTACAGATGGACTGGAAAAGGGACTTCGATTTCTCACTGTTTTCAAGGTACCTGTTCACGAAATTTCAATGATGATGTCGATAGCACTTCGATTCATACCTATACTTATCGAGGAAACGGATAAGATCATGAAGGCTCAGATGGCTCGTGGTGCTGATTTTGAAAGTGGTGGAATATTTCAGAAGGCCAAGTCAATGGTGCCTATTCTGGTTCCGCTTTTTGTAAGTGCGTTTCGCCGTGCCAATGATCTGGCTCTTGCAATGGAAGCTCGTTGCTACAATGGCGGAGATGGCAGGACCAATATGAAACCGTTAAAATATGCGGGAATAGATGCAGTTTCGTATGTGTGTATTTTTGTATTTCTAGGGGTTTGTATTGCAGCGAAGGTTTTATTGTAAGACTCGTAATAGTATAATAGGCTATATAAATAAGAGGTATACATAATTTGATGTAAATTGACTATTGATTCTTACGCCATGTTTGTGACGTGATTCAATAAGTAGAATGGAATTATATATTTATGAGAGTGTTGATCTATACATCGTATGATGGCACTGATTACTGTGGTTGGCAGAAGCAGGACAATGGCGTGTCAGTAGAGGAAAAGCTGAATGCTGCCATTTCAGATCTGTTCAAAACCAAGGTGGAGGTTATCGGGGCCAGTCGTACTGATGCTGGAGTTCATGCCGAGGGTGCCGCAGCTGTTTTTGACTGTGAGACCAGAATGCCTGCGGAGAAGATCTGTTATGCTCTTAATCAGAGACTACCGGAGGATATAAGAGTTATAAGATCAGAAATGGTAGATGATGGATTTCATCCCAGGCATTGCGATTCTGTGAAGACTTATGAATACAGGATATGGAATGCCAAATTTGAAAATCCGCTTAACAGATTGTATACAGATCATATCTATGTGTTTTTAGATACAGATAAAATGAAAGAAGCTTCAGAGTACCTGGTGGGAGAGCATAATTTCACTAGCTTTGCTTCGACCAAAACATCGGTGGAGAACTTTGTCAGAACGGTTTATTCCATTGATGTGGAAGAACTTATTTCGGATGGTCGGGGAAAAGAAATTAGGATCAGGGTTACTGGAAATGGTTTTCTATATAATATGGTCAGAATAATAGCGGGGACCCTTATAGAGGTAGGACGAGGGGCTATGGAAGCCACTGAAGTCAATAGAATACTCGAAGCAAGAGACAGGAACCAGGCAGGCCCAACGGCTCCGGCCAAGGGACTGACAATGAAGGGAATTATATTTAAATAGGACATAAGACAATGTAATAAGTGCGGTTCACAGGCTCTTATGATGCACTAGTGCACATAGAGATTATATCATGAAAGGCTAAGGCTCTGGTATGATGCGACGAGCAGAAACTGTAGCTAAGAAAAAATTGACACTTCTTTTTACTGGTATATTTATATCTGCCTTGATTGGGATACTGTGCTTATGGTTTCTAAACAGTCAGGATAAGAGTAATATCCAGAGAATTGAAGCACTCTATGCAGAGAGATCAGAGAATCTTATGAATCGTATGTTTCATAAGACGGATATTCTCGCCGCAGTCGTCAAATTAAATAATGGCGATATTACAGAGGAAACATTTCAGACTGTTTCACACATTGTCTATGAGAAAAATAGCGGTATTCGAGGCATCCAGTATATGCCTGGAGCAATAGTAACATACTCATATCCGATCAAGGGTAATGAGGCCGTCATCGGGAAAAATTTTCTAAAGATCACTGAGCGAAAAAAAGATGTTTTACTGGCAATAGATACCAAAAGCATCGTGCTGTCAGGACCATATCATCTACTACAGGGAGGTTTGGGACTGGTGGCGAGAAACCCGATATTCTTGAAGGATTCCACAGGAAAAGAATATTTCTGGGGCTTTTCGGCAATCGTATTAAATCTTCCGGATGCGCTTAAAAGTGCAGGACTTGATCATATCAAAGAAGAAGGGTATGATTTTCAACTATATTGTGAGAATGAAAATGGTGAGCGACTCATCATAGATGGTAATCCTAAATTAAACACCAAAAAATCAATATGCGGAAGCGTCGAGGTTCCACGACATGAGTGGACATTGGCTATTTCCAATCGTTATCCCTGGATGAATATGGCCAAGTCAATAGGAGTATTCCTGGCAGGTGTTTTACTGACAGTTATTTTGTGGAAATTGTCACGGGCAGTTGAGAGGGAGAAGGCAGCAGTTCATGACAAGGATCGATTTTTTTCCAATATCAGTCATGACATGCGTACACCTCTTAATGCGGTACTGGGATTTGTAACCCTGGCACAGGAACCGGGAGTCTCAGAAGAGGATAAGGATGCATATATTGAGAAAATAGGATCGGCAGGTAAACTCTTACTAGGGCTTGTTAATGATACATTGACATTATCCAAAGCCAGCAATGGAATGATACAGCTTCATATGCAACCTTGTACCATGAAAGAGATTGGAGAAGCATTTATTCCTACAGCTATGGAACTGGCAACGCGAAAGAAAATTCAATTTACGGTGGATTGTTCTTGCTATAGGAGCAGAACCGTATTGGCAGATAGTTTTAATTTGGAAAAAATATTTTTAAATCTTCTTACCAATGCTATCAAATATACACCGGAAGGTGGTCATGTTGCCATTACACTGAGGGATGAACCTATTGAGTCTCCAGATCCTGACATGATATTTATAGTCCAGGATGATGGTATCGGAATGTCACCGGAATTCTTGACGCATGTCTATGAACCATTTGTGCAAGAGAACCGAAGAGGGTATGAAAGCGGAGGAACGGGCCTCGGCCTGTCAATTGTAAAACAACTGGTGGACCTTATGGGAGGTACGATCAATATTGAAAGCGAGATCGATAAAGGAACCACGATTAAAGTGCGCTTCCATTTTAGGGAAACAGCCGCAGCTCAAACACAGGAAAATCCAGATATTAATTCAAGTAAGGACTGGAATCTGCTGATAGATAAAAAGGTTCTTCTATTTGAGGATAATGCTTTAAATCAGGAAATTTCAATCGCACTTTTGGAATCCAAGGGAATGAAGGTCAGTGTAGCCTCAAATGGTCAGGCAGGTGTGATCATATTTGAGAACAGTGCATCTAATGAATATTCGGCTATTTTGATGGATCGAATAATGCCGGGGATGGATGGATTGACAGCTACCAAGAAGATTAGGCATCTAGATAGACCGGATGCTAAAACGATCCCGATCATTGCTATGACTGCAGATGCATTCCCGGATGATATAAAAGAATGTCTCGAGGCAGGCATGAATGCACACCTGTCCAAGCCCATTGATCAGAATGCCCTTTTTACAACGCTGATAAAATATATCAAGAGATCAGAGTGCGCTCAGTGAAATCGTGTGAAAATAATTAGGTTCAGAACCATATGAAACAAAGGCATGTTAAGCAAAAAAACTGTCTCTGACGTAATGGCATATTTTGTAATGCTATAAAGTCAGGGGCTTTTTTTGTAAGTTTTTATTAGAGTAACTTACCTGTAACTTTTACGATTTAAAATACAGAGCATAAACTTAAAGAAACTAATATAACGAGGAGAAAAAATGGAATTAGTAAGAACAGAAAATCTGACCAAGATATATGGCAGTGGAGATAACGAAGTAACAGCACTGGATCATGTTAATCTCTCAATAGAAAAGGGCGAGTTCGTTGCAATTGTAGGAGCATCAGGCTCCGGCAAATCAACACTCTTACATTTGCTCGGAGGAGTAGACAGACCTAGCGATGGCAAGGTTTTCATAGATGGTAAGGATATATATGACCTCAGTGATGACAAACTTGCGATATTCAGAAGAAGACAGATCGGAATAATCTATCAGTTCTATAATCTCATTCCTATTCTTAACGTAGAAGAAAATATTGCACTTCCCTTAGAACTGGACAATAGGAAGGCAGACCCTGTCAATATGAAGCGTTTGCTAGATGAGCTGGGTCTGGAAAAGAGAAAGGATCATCTGCCGAACCAGCTATCAGGAGGACAGCAGCAGAGAACGAGTATAGGAAGAGCGCTTATTACCAATCCTGCTATCATACTGGCGGATGAACCTACAGGTAACCTTGATTCTGCAGCAAGTGACGAAATTGTAAGATTACTTAAAAAATCAAATAAAGAATACAAACAGACCATAATCATGATCACCCATGATATGGAAATAGCCAAAGTGGCTGACCGAATCCTGCGGATCGAGGATGGCAAGATTTCGGAGGCGATGTAATGGATATCATTAGCAAGTTTACGCTTCGTAATCTTAAAAAGAACAAAAAAAGAAGCATGGGAACTATAGTGGGAATAATGCTGGCAACAGCCCTTATGTACACGGTTGTAGGTATGTTTGCAAATTTTAGAGCCACTATGATGAGTGCATGCATAGATCAGTCAGGCTATTTTCATGTTGAGATTCCATACTGTGATAGCCAGACCTATAAAGAACTGAATGAAAATAATTATGTTAAATTTCGCATGAGCTATAAGGAATTTTGCGAAAAGAGCCATTTGAAATATAAAGAAAAACCTGCACTTACGGAGGATGAAAAAAACTCACTGAGACAGGAGGGAATGGAACCGGATAATTCCGTGGACTGTTTTATAGCACTTAATGAACCCAAGAAGGTAGATGATTTTCGGAAACTTCTGATAAACAAGTATAAGATCCCCAAAGAAGGAATATACGAAAATGGTGAACTGCTTGCATATGAGACCCTTAAACTGTCGGATAATAATATGAGATCATTTTTCTCAATAGTAGTTATAATTCTGGCAATCATAATGGTCGCTACTATATTTTGTATCAGAAATTCTTTCTTGATATCAGCTACGGAAAAGAAAAAGATGTACGGAATGCTGGCAAGTATCGGAGCTACCCGTAAACAGATCAAGAAAAGCGTGAGAAAAGAAGGGGCAATACTTGGAGCGGTAGGAATTCCACTAGGGCTTATTCTCGGTAATATAGCTGTTTTTGTCCTGGTAATAGTACTTAACATCATTACAAAAGAATACTTTAGAGAAAGTGCCTTTGATTTTAAGATAGTTATCTCCATCTGGGCAATCTTACTGGCAATCGTACTTCCGATAATAACAATTATCCTTTCATCAAAACAGGCAGAGAGACAAGCATCCAAGGCCTCACCTATTGAGAACTTCAGGATGAGCGAAGATGTAAAAATAAACAGCAAGAAATTGAAGACACCAAGGATCATTGATAAGCTATTTGGTATCGGTGGAGTAGTAGCATATAAGAACCTAAAGAGATCCGGCAAGAAATATAGGACCACAGTTATATCCCTTACGGTTTCGATATTCTTATTTATAGGTGTGTATGCATTTATCAATGAAGGACTGAAACAGCAGAGCATGCAGTATGGTAATACAGATTATAATCTGGCTTTGTACAAGCCATCAAATCTGGATACGGTCAGACAGGCAGCCGGAAACAGCACTATATATACGGAATATACGCCAAAAGATGACGAATACACTGCTATGGATAGTTCAAAGCTCACCAAAAGCGGTAAAACAGAAGAGAAAAACAACATCAACAAAAAAGTTGACGAAGAAAAAATAGGCAAAGCATCAGTGGTAGCTCTTGATGATAAGGAATTTAAGGAGTACGCAGAGAAAATCGGTGTTGATTATCAGGATACCAAGGGCAAAGCAATACTTAACGATTATTTCCTTAAAGCTGATAAATCAGGAAAGAGAACTCTTTTAAAGAAATATGATTATAAATCTGGAGATACGCTAACATATAAGGGCAAAGAAATTGTGATCGGCAAGGTAACAGATGAACTCCTGCCTCGACAGGGTTATAACGGTGCTACGATCGTAGTTGAGAAATCAAGTATCCAGGATGTGACAGAATTAAAAATCAGTTGGGTATCAATAAATGCCAAGGATCCATATGCAATAGAAAAGGCGATAGTAAAGGCTGATCCTGATGCAGTTGTTATAAATATGGCAGAAAATGCCAGAAGTGAACAGGGAATGATAATCATACTATCTATTTTCTTCTACGGATTTATAATCGTAGTATCACTGATAGGAGTTACAAACATATTTAACACCATAACATCCAACATGGAACTCAGACAAAGTGAGCTCGCAATGTTTAAGAGCATGGGTATGACCAGAAAAGAATTCCGCAGGATGATCAATCTGGAAACAATTTTTTACAGTACAAAGTCTCTAATATATGGAACTGTAATAGGAACTTTGATATCATATCTATTGTATAGGGCATTTGCCGTGAGAATGGATATGGGATATACATTCCCGATCAAGGGAATAGTTATATGTATCATAGCGGTATTTATAATAGTATCATGGATAATGCACTATTCAGTGTCTAAAATTGAGAAGCAGAACATTATTGCCACGATCAGAAACGAGAATATTTAAATGCCAAAGATACTTTTGATAGAAGATAATCAGAGTATAGCAGAGGGACTCTCATATGCCTTTCAAAGGGAAGGCTATGAGGTTCTTTTGTGTTCTAAGCTTTCCGAAGCCAGAAAAAACCTGTCCCAGAACGAGGACATAATTATACTTGATATAATGCTACCTGATGGAAATGGTATTGATTTTTACAAAAATGATGTAAAAGCTTGCAATATACCTACCATAATCCTGACAGCCATTGATGATGAAAACAGCGTGGTGGAGGCTCTTGATATAGGTGCGGAGGATTATATAACCAAACCATTTTCTACCAGAGAGCTGTTGGTACGTATCAAAAAGTGTATTCAGAGGAATCCTAAAAATGAAATAATAGTAGCTTCCGGAGTTACATTTGATATGGACAAAATGGCCGTATATTCAGGAGGACAAGAGATAACACTTACGGTTCTTGAGAAAAAGATACTGGCGGTACTTTTTCAGAATATTGGCAGGACAGTTACAAGAGAGAGCCTGGTAGAAAAGATATGGGAGTGGACAGGCAACGATGTCTATGATCATACTATCACGGTTTATCTAAAGAGGATAAGGGAGAAACTGGGAATAGATGTAATAAAAACGGTTAAGGGCATAGGGTATAGAATTGAAGAATAAGATTTATTTAAAAAAATCCATTTGGTGTTCATGTGCTGTCATCCTAGTTATGGCTATTGTCATGACACTTTCATTTATGCTCTTTCAGAAAAAATTGGAGCATACCGAAAATGAGAAGATAGCGAATATACTGAATCTGGTCAATAAGGAATATCCAAAGGTCCAACAATATGATATTGCCAAAATAATGAAAAAGGCATCGAAGGGAAATACTGGTAATATACTGTCAAAGTACGGTTATGAAGTAGATTCTTCATTTTGGATAAAAGAAGAAAAGACAATTACTATGGTCTTTTTAGTATGGATGCTGGGCGCTGTTATTATTACAGTTCTATGCATTGAACTCATATTTTTAATATATAACAAAAAGAAGGATATGGAGATAAATGACATCACGAAATTGATTGAGGCCATTAATCACAAAAACTATTCTCTTGAAATAGACAGTTTATCGGAGGATGAGTTATCAATATTAAAAAATGAAATATACAAGACAACTATTTTTCTCAAGGAAAATGCGGAAAATTCCGTAAGAGATAAGGAAAACCTAAAAAAATCTTTGCAGGACATATCTCATCAGTTAAAGACTCCACTTACATCCATACTTATAAATTTAGAAAATGTCATGAAAGATGATGAAATGAAACCAGAAGTAAGGTTTGGATTCCTACGACAGATTAGAAGAGATACAGAGTCTATGAATTTTATGATACAGACTCTTCTAAAATTGTCCAAGTTTGAAACAAATACTATTACATTTAACCAAAATAATGTAAAATTAGTTGAGATCATAGATGAGGCCATTGATAATGTGGCTGCGCTTTCGGATCTTAGAAATGTCGATATCGAAAAGAAAATCAATGAAGATATTGATTTATATTGTGATAGAACCTGGATGTGCGAGGCGCTGAAAAATATTTTAAAAAATGCTGTGGAACATTCGCCGGGAGGCAGCAGTGTTGAGATATCCGTATCAAAGAATAAGCTGTATACAGAGATATCGATTGCAGATCATGGAATAGGAATTAGTAAAAAAGATATATCACATATATTTGAAAGATTTTATAAAGATCAGGACGCCTCAAGTGATAGTGTGGGAATAGGGCTGGCTCTTAGCCGTGATATTATAGAGAGCCAGAATGGCAAGATCAGAGTCCAGTCAGAACCTAGATGCGGCACTACTTTTTTCGTACAGATATTTTGAAAATGCCATTGACACATTGGGGGTGGCGTAATATAATGTAACGGCTGATGTTGTTTAGAAGAGTTATTTCAATAGCCCCGAAATAATTCTTATAGATATATATCGAAGAGGATTCATGCTCAGGACATTAGTATGATGAGGCTTCGGCATCTCTAATTCTTAAGGAGGAAAATCGATGAATAAGACATATATGCCTAATCCCAATGATATTGAGAGAAAGTGGTATGTTGTTGATGCAGAGGGACAGACACTTGGTCGTCTTGCTACTGTTGTTGCAAATGTTCTTCGTGGAAAGAACAAGCCTATATTTACACCTAGTGCTGATACAGGAGATTATGTAATTGTTATTAATGCTTCTAAGGTAAAGGTTACCGGTAAGAAGCTAGATCAGAAGATATATTATCATCATTCTGATTTCGTAGGCGGTATGAAAGAAGCAACACTTCGCGAAATGATGCAGAAGCATCCTGAGCGAGTAATTGAACATGCTGTTAAGGGAATGCTTCCTAAGGGAGCTCTTGGTAGACAGATGTACAGAAAACTTTTTGTATACACAGGCGCAGAGCACGTTCATGAAGCTCAGCAACCTGAAGTGCTTACTTTTTGATTGGATGAGGAGGTTTCAGACAAATGGCTGATACAAAGTATTATGGAACCGGAAGAAGAAAATCATCTGTTGCAAGAGTTTATCTTGTTCCCGGCTCAGGAAAAATCACTATAAATAAAAAAAATATCGATGACTATCTCGGACTTGATACTCTTAAGGTTATCGTTCGTCAGCCCCTCGTGGCTACAGACACCGATGGCAAATTCGATGTTATCGTTAACGTAAAGGGTGGCGGATATACAGGTCAGGCTGGTGCCATCAGACACGGCATCTCAAGAGCACTTCTTGAGGTTGATCAGGAATATCGTCCTACTCTTAAGTCTGCTGGATTCCTCACAAGAGATTCCAGAATGAAAGAGCGTAAGAAATACGGTCTCAAGAAGGCACGTAGAGCTCCTCAGTTCTCAAAGAGATAATTTTTCTCATACGAGAATATCAGAAAATATTAAAGGACACTTTTCAGTGAAGCGATTTACTGGGAAGTGTCCTTTTTGTTATGGATAAGTATATGTTAATTTGTTCCGATATTACAGATATTGACGTACAGATTGCCGTACGCTATAATGAACGTACAATAATCTGTACGAAATGGAGGAAGTGTTATGTTAGCTGTTAACTACACAATGTTAAGAGAAAAAATGAAAACATATATGGATAAAGTTACGGATGACTACGAGACAATTATAGTTACGAGAAAAAATAATAAAAATGTAGTAATGCTGTCAGAAGAGACTTACAACAATATGATGGAAAATATATATGTAACCGGAACTAGAAGCAATTATGATTGGTTGATGGAATCAAAGGCTCAGTTGGAAAAGGGAATGACATCTGTACATGATCTTACGCAGGTAGAGGATGATGAATAAGATTTTCACAAAAAATGGATGGGATGATTATGTATATTGGCAGACAGAAGATAAAAAAATTTTAAGAAAGATCAACCAATTAATTGTAGATATAACCAGGAATGGAAATGAAGGAGTCGGAAAACCAGAGGTATTAAGCGGAAATCTGACAGGGCTTTGGAGCAGAAGGATAAACGATAAAGGCAGGCTGATCTATAAGATCGATCAGGAAAATATTTATATATTAGCGTGCAGATATCACTACGGTGACAAGTAGTTTTTGAGGATAATAAAATGGATACAAAGGACATTCGTTCATTTATAGAATGCTATGAAACAAGAAGTATAAATAAGGCAGCTAAATCTCTGTATATCACACCGCAGGGTCTGGGCAAGATCATAGACCGGTTGGAGCAAGAGATAAAGCTGCCTCTTTTTGAACGAACAGCCAGGGGCCTAGAACCAACTGAGGCCGGTATTTTCTTTTATGGGAAGAGCCAGATGTTAATAGATGATATAAATGATATAGAGTCTGGCATTGAGTCTATTCGAAGAAATAAAAACAATTTAAGAATAGGATATTCCTGTGGACTTCTCAGGATTCGAGAGACAGAGGCTATGGAACGGTTTGAAAATAAGCATCCCCAAATGGAACTTAGCTGGGAAGAGGGAACCAATGTTTCGATAAAAGACAAGCTTATCAGTGGCAAGCTGGATATCGCATTTGTAGTAGGCCGTATACCGGCCAAAAACATGGTGGAGCATGAGATCCTTTCTAGAGGGGTATGCGCCATTGTCTATAAGGGACATCCATTTTATGAAAAAGCTAGTATAAATGTGGCTGATTTAAAGGGACAACAGATAATTACATTAAATGAAAATTATCAGCTCCATTCTAACCTGTTACATTCATGTGAAAATGAAGGGTTCTATCCTCTTATCAGAATAAAAACTATGGAAGCCAATATGATATATCAATTTGTAGCAGAAAAATTGGGAGTTGGAATAGATGCTGATATTCATGGCCGCGATACACTTCCGCGGGGTATCAGACTGATCCCGGTTGAGGGATTTATCCCATGGACAGGTTACGTCGAATATAGTAAGGACAGAGAGACCAATACGGATATACAGGAGTTCATACAGGTAATTAATATATAAAGGTACAAACTTTTCGTTTCAACCCGGGAACATCTCGTTGATAGTGCCATTAAACCCACCATGTTAAAATATTATCAGTTTAAAAGTTAATTTTTTAACGAGTAATAATGACATGGTTCCTATCAATCAACGAGTAATAATGACCGATCATATGCTCTGATCATGGTTGGCATTATGCATTTCAGGAGGTTCGGCAAATGGAAAGAAAGTATCCACATCTAACAAGCCCGATCACGGTTGCAGGTGTTACATTCAGAAATAGAATGTTTTCTGCACCAATGGGTGGCACAGACATAACCAATGATGGTTGTATTGGCCCGAAGTCCACAGCATTTTATGAACTTAGAGCAAAGGGCGGAGCTGGAGCTGTTACAGTTTCAGAATGTATGGTTCACCCGAAAACCGATGGTAGTCATGCATACCACTTAGATCCGGCGATTTTAAATTCTCTGGCTTGTGCCACATATACAGCGGATGCTATCCGCCGCCATGGCGCTATGCCATCACTTGAGCTTTCTCATTCAGGTATGTTTGCAGGAACATATATGACGGACAAGAGCAAGCAAAAGGGCATGAATCAGTGGGGCCCATCAGATACAGTACGTAATGATGGTGTTGAGGTAAAGGGTCTCACCAAGGAACTAATCGATGAGATCGTAAAATCATACGGCGATGTTGCTGCAATGGCAAAGCGTGCCGGATTTGAAATGATCATGATTCATGGAGGTCACGGCTGGTTGATCAACCAGTTTCTTTCACCACTTTTTAATAAACGAACAGATGAATACGGCGGAACATTAGAGAATCGTTGCAGACTCGCCAAGGAAGTTCTGATAGCAGTTAGAGATGCAGTCGGTCCCAGGTTTCCAATCGAGTTTAGAATGTCAGGATCTGAATTCTGCGAGGGCGGTTACGACCTCTCAGATGGTGTCGAGATTGCAAAGCAGCTGGAGGAATATGTTGATATTCTTCATATATCTGTCGGAACATATCAGAAGACATTTGGAATTACTCATCCATCTATGTTTGAGGATCATGGGCGTAATGTTTTTCTGGCTGAAGAGATCAAGAAGCACGTTAAGGTTCCGGTTGCGACCATCGGTGGTCTAAATGACCCTGAGCAGCTGGAGGAGATAATTGCAAGTGGCAAAGCAGATATTGTCTATATGGGACGTGCTCTTCTGGCAGATCCATATCTTCCAGAGAAGGTTACAGAGAACCGTGATAATGAAATCGTTCATTGCCTTAGATGCTTTACATGTATGGCAGAGCGAGCAGCTACAGCTACCCGTCGTTGCACTGTTAACCCGCTTATAGGACGTGAAATAGAGGGCGATGAAGTTGCTATTGCACCGAAAAAGAAAAAGGTTCTGGTAGCCGGTGGTGGTCCTGGTGGATTATATGCCGCATATACTGCAGCTCGTCGCGGACATGAGGTTATACTCTGCGAAAAAGATGCCGAGCTCGGTGGTATTTTAAAGAGCGAGCAGGCTATTCCTTTCAAATATGAGATGTATCAGCTAACAGGTACTTATGAAATCCTGGCAAGAGAAGCTGGTGTGGAAATTAAACTCAATACAGAAGTGACAAAAGAGTACGTTGAAAAAGTAAATGCCGATGCGCTTATTATTGCGGTTGGTTCTACAC
>JAGOLM010000043.1 GCA_017994075.1 Lachnospiraceae bacterium | reverse complement strand
TTACTTTTTTTAACTTCATTTTCCTGGTTATATCTATTCTGCTGATAGTTGCAGGAAGCTATAACAGCCTTACGTTTTTACCGGTAATTTTTGCGAATACATTAATTGGAATAGCACAGGAGATATATGCGAAAAATGTCCTGGATAAGCTGTCTATTCTAAATACACCTAATGCCACAGTTATCCGTGATGAGGTGTCTAGAAAAATAGATGTGGATAAGCTGGTTCTGGGAGACGTTATAATATTAAAGTCAGGTGCCCAGATCCCGGCAGATGCCAGAGTTATCTCAGGTGAAGTTTATGTCAATGAATCTCTGTTAACGGGAGAGTCCGAGGAGATCCATAAGACCAGAGATCAAGAGCTTATGTCCGGAAGCTTTGTAGTATCCGGCGAAGCGAAGGCCGTACTGACAGAGGTTGGTGAGAACTCATATATAAACAGGCTTATGAAACAGGCCAAGTCCCTGTCAGAAGAAGAACAGTCCGAAATGGTAAGGTCAATAGACCTTATTGTAAAAGTCATGGGTATTCTATTAATTCCTCTTGGTACGATATTATTCGTCCAGTCATTTTATTTTATGGGAACGGACTTCAGTAAAAGCGTAACATCTATGGTTGCGGCGGTAATCGGAATGGTCCCGGAAGGACTGTACCTGCTGGTAAGTGTAACGCTGGCTATGAGCGCGGTAAGACTGGCTATGAAGCAGGTCATGCTTCACAATATGAAGAGCATAGAGTCTCTGGCAAGGGTAGATGTTCTATGTGTGGATAAAACAGGAACCATAACAGATACCAAAATGTTGGTGGCTGAGGTCGTGAGGCCTGATAATACCGAAAATGAGACCGATCTCTTTGCAAGTGAAGAGATAGACTACCCTGATGAGACAGTGGATTCTGAGGGCAATATCAGGCCTGTAAAGCATGTTTCAGATGCACACATTGATCAAAAAGCTAATTGTGCTACTACCAAAGTGCCTACATCGGAAATATCATCAGAAACAAGAGAATATATCGAATCATATCTCGGAAGCCTAAGCGATGATAACATGACGATGGAGGCTATGAGAATATATTTCTCTGAAAAGAGAAATAGAAGAACAATAGAAGTATTTCCTTTTTCTTCTAGATATAAATTCTCAGCTATAAGATTCGAAGACAAGACATTTCTAATGGGAGCTCCTGATATATTGCTTCGGGATTCTCTGGTGAAATACTCAGATCAGCTCGAACGATATATGAAAAGGGGATTCAGGGTATTGGCTTTTTGCAGTTATGGGCAAGGCTCGGTTTCGGTTCCAAGGGATGGAGTGCTGGAGTATCCGGTGGTACCTGAGTGCTTTGTACTGCTTCAGAACCCTATAAGGGAAAATGCAGTCAGAACCTTTAGTTACTTCAAAAAGCAAGGTGTTGAGGTCAAGGTAATATCAGGAGATAATCCAAAGACAGTTTCAGAAGTGGCGAAGCAGGCCAGAATCAGCGGGGCTGAAAATTATATCGACGCCAGTACATTAAAGACTCCTGAGGATATACAAAGAGCCGTTCGTGAAATTACGGTATTTGGAAGAGTTACACCGGAACAGAAGCGAAGTATAGTTAAGGCTCTGAAGGCCGATGGACATACAGTAGCCATGACAGGAGACGGTGTCAATGATATCCTGGCAATGAAGGACGCAGATTGCTCTATAGCTATGGCATCAGGGTCTGATGCAGCTGTACAGTCATCTCAGGTAGTTCTTTTGGATTCTGATTTTTCACACCTTCCGCAGATAGTCGGCGAAGGAAGGCGAGTAATAAATAATATTCAGAGATCGGCCAGCCTGTTTTTGGTTAAAAATATATTCTCAGTGCTTCTTGCTGTTTTTGCAATTATCAATATAATCAATTATCCGCTTAAACCGGCTCAGATCACGTTGATAAGTACATTCAATATTGGCTTCCCAGCATTCTTCCTAGCTCTTGAACCGAGTAATCAGAGGATAAAGGGCAAGTTTATCAAAAAGGTAATGATAAAGAGCCTTCCTGCAGCTCTGACGGACTTTTTTGCTATAGCAGCATTGGTAGAATTTGGGATTATATTTGATGTAAGCCAGACAGATATATCTGTTGCAGCAACATTTTTATTAGGAATAGTTGGATACATTATTCTATTTCAGATTGCAGCACCTCTAAATAAATATCGCAGTGCGGTTATAGGAGGATGTATAGCAGGACTGGGAGTTACAGCATATTTGTTCAATTCGTTATTTGAAATTGAGACAGTTTCATTTAAATGTGCTATGCTGTTTGCTCTGTTTGCAATCGCAACGATTCCATTTATGAGATATCTAACTATGTTTGGTAATTGGATAGAGGGATTCGATGAAAGGGCAGTGGCCAGGAAAAAGCTGAAAGCTGAAAAAAAGGCCGAAAAGCGAGCTGAAAAAGCAAGACAGAGAAGAAGAAGATTTACCAGAAGGTAAAAGGTGTTATTTGTATTAGAAGGCAAAAGTATTAGATAAAAGGAGATAAACGATGCAGCAGACTATTGAATTTCGTTATGATACTCAGTTACTGTTAGAACCAGAAAATGATGAAGAGCTGGATGTAGATGATATCAGGGATCATATTGCAGAGACTTTTGATGGCGATGAGCTTCTATGCGTAGGTGATGAGGATCTAATAAAGCTTCATTTCCATACTAACGAACCTTGGCTGGTGCTGGAATATTGCAGAACTAAGGGCGAGATATATGATATCGTTGTAGAGGATATGGATAGACAGACCAGAGGTCTCCAGGGCTGATGGGAGACGAAACAATAGTATGATACATGGAATTTTAAGGATATTATACGTCTATTTCGGATTATCACTTCTACTTACCATATTTATGGTAGCCAAGATGTATATAGTCGCGTATAGGGCTAATAAAAAAAGAATAGGCCGGGCGAGACGTATAGAACTCGTAAAAAAGGGAAAATGGCGCCAGCAACCACTGTATTCGATGAGTGAGATATCTGAGAATAAGGATCTGATAGATGTTCGGATAACGATATTTCCTAATGATAGTGGTGAAAAGGGACATTATGCCATTGTTTTGCCGGGAGGTGGATACGCTCACTGCATAACTGAGGATGAAGGCTATTCTATAGCAGCCGGGCTAAATGAGCTTGATATCACGGCAGTTGTACTGGAATATCGAACAGGCATAAAATGTTCTTCCCATGCCCCTATGAAGGATCTGGCAAGAACGGTTCAGTTCATGACGGATCATGCTGAAGAGCTGAATGTGATACCTGAGGATTATGGACTGGTAGGATTTTCAGCAGGTGGCAATCTGGCCGGAATATATGGTTCTGAATTCTATGGGTATAAAAAGTATGGGACACTTAAACCGGGAGCGTTGCTGATCGGTTATCCATGGACAAATATCAACCATTGGATGGACTATCCCTATTGGAATATATGGGATGGACTGATTGGAATATGGTTTTCGGAGCGTGGAAATTTCTTTATGTTTGGTATTCATCCAAGCAAGGAAGAAAAGGAATCTCTGTGTGTCCAGAGTTGGGTAGACGAGGGATTCCCCCCTACTTATATGTTTACAGGAGATGATGACATACTGGTTCGTTCAGGATCTCATACGGATGTTTTGCATAAGGCATTCAAGACGCATAACGTCCCATATATGTATCAGCAGTTCTACAGAGTTCCCCATGGCGTAGGACTGGGAATCGGAACCAACGCAGAGGGATGGCTCAATGAGGCTGTTAGCTTCTGGGGTAAAAATATAAATGATGAAAAGCTCGAGAAAGTAAAACTAGAAAATAATTAATAATAAAAAAATCCGGATGCATTTAAAATGTAACCGGATTTTTTTTATTTTAATTCAAATATTTTATTCTGGAAATTTTGCTGCCAAATCACAGATGACAGAGACGCAGTTTTCCTCACCGAGGACTCCGCTGTCCAGTGATAGATTATAGTTCTTGTAATCACCCCAGTGCTCATCGGTATAATATCTGTAGTAAGTCTTTCTCTCTTTATCCTTTTTCAGGATACGTTTTTCAATCTCTATCTCAGGAATATCACCGTATCGCTCTAGAATACGCTTTTTACGCACGTCCATATCTGAATGGACAAATACAGACATGCTCCTGATACCCTCATCATGTAGTATGTAATCAGAGCAACGACCTACGATGACACAAGGTCCCTTCTTTGCAGCTTCGAGAATGATCTTTCTCTGGGCAAGGAAAATCTCATCCTGGGGGCTCTGGAAATACATGGTGCTGGCAGCGGATACATTGAACCACATGTTGGCACCGGAAGCATTTTCACCCTGCTCCTCGATGATCTCGCGGCAATAGCCACTTTCACGTACGGCTCTGGTGATGATCTCGCCATCCAAAAAAGGAAGGTTTAACTGTTCAGCGACTTCTTTTGCAATCGAGTGCCCACCACTTCCGAATTCACGGGTAATTGTAATGACAGGTAGCATAATCAGACCTCCTTAAATTATAAAATCAATTTGTTACAAGCATTATCAGTTTATAAACAATATAATATCATATATGATATTATACTTGATATTAGTATATCACTTTTCCTTTTTTTTTCACTTTTAAGACACAAGATGTTCACATGAATAGAATATATTATAATCATCAAATGGATAAAACATTTGAGCAAAACTTTTTTCATAATCCTCCCCTTTGGAAAGATGGCCTGTCGAAGCCATCTTTTCTTTTTGCCTAAATAATAAGCAAATTACGTCAGTAAATATCGATTATCACATGAAAATCACCAAATGCAGATATGCTATAATGGTTTGATGAATAAAAAATTAGTGAATGAAAAAATAATGAAAAAAAAATTACCAATATACAAGATAAAACTATCATCTGGTTGTGATTATGCAGATGAACAAAATGTAATCGATATTTCAGATATTCAGGGGACAAACTGTTATCTGGACAGTGAAGCTCGCCTCGAAATCGAGAGGAGAGTAAAAGATATACCAACGGAGGCAATTCATTTTATAGATTCCGGTAATTATCATTATATGTCGTTGCTTTTTCTGGAAAGGATAAATGAGCCATTTAATCTGGTAGTTTTTGACAATCATACTGATTATCAGGAAAGTGCCTTCGGAGGGCTGACATCCTGTGGGGGATGGATACGAGAAGCAAATGACACATTTTCAAATCTGAATAAAATATACCTGATAGGAACGGATCCTGGTCTCGCAGCAAGTGAGAGGTTCAGCGACAAGGTGGAGCTCATAAACTGGAAGACCGATGCGAATAAAGATACGGATACAGAAGCTAAGACAGATGCGAATAAAGAAGCTAAGATAGAAGATAAGATAGAAGCGATAATAGATGACAAGAACGACAAAAAGCTTCCCATATACATATCCATAGATAAGGATGTGCTGTCGGAGAAATACTATAAGGCGAATTGGTCACAGGGAACAATGATTATCGATGAACTGATCGGTTTCGTCAGGAACATTATGGATAGATGTGATGTGATAGGAATCGATGTGTGTGGCGGTACAGGAGATGAAAACGATATAGCAGGTAATGCTATCAATCGTGAAGCTGACCAGGCTATCCTAGAGGCACTGAATTAAAAATGTAAAACAAAAATCTCGTATATATAGCTCTTAGAATCATTAGATTCGTGGACAGAACTATATATACGGGATTGTTTTATGTAAAAGTGATATAGGTAATCAGAGGATACTCAGGTCGTGCTTGGTCTGTAATCTGGTACCCTTCCATATCTTGTGATTGAATAGAAGTAGAACAGGGAACAATTACAATCTTCCGGCAAGCATATCAAATGACAGGACCCATTTTGACAGATCGCTCAGGCAGGCGAAATTCTTGGAAGGACATACCATGCCGAGACCAGGACCAATGTTGTTAAAGCATGCGGCAACAGCGGCGAAGCTCATTGAGAAAGTTCTTACGACTCTTTCTAGGAAGTACAAATGTACTTTGCCATTAGCATGAATCTTGAAATCACCATTAGGTATGGTAACCTTGCCATCACGTTCGACAGCAACTATCAGTATGGAATTTTCCTTATCACGAAGAGAGGAAGAAAATTCTATAAGAGTCTTATCATCAAGGATGGAATCAGATGGTACTCTGTACTTGATAAGCTCAGCCTGACCATGAGCAAAGGTGTTGACCTCAAGGGCAGAAGGGAGATAGAAGAGCAGTTTGCTACTCGCTTCTACCCGATTAGCTTTTCTGTCAATAACGGTAATGTCATTAGAGCTGTTCAACCAGAGTTTTTCCTACTTTTCCACAACCTACGATAATAATCTTAAGAGGTTTCTTATCATGGTTTGTATGATGATCGAAAATTGTCAATTCTGTTCTCCTGAATCAATATTCATTAGCACTGCATTTAAAATATTATCAACGGCAAAAACGCCAGTTGGTTCATCAACTATTATATCTGCATATTTTTCATATAGAGGTTCTCTTTTTTTCATAATATCCAAAAGGGTCTCACCTGGGAGATGAACAACACCTCTTTTGTCCAGATCGCCGATCCTTCGCGTAAGGGAATCAATGTCAACTCTCAGATATACGATAGTACCGATCTTGGAAAAGTGTTCCATAGCACTTTCACCGAAAATAGCCGATCCTCCAGTAGCGATAACTGTATTATCACAATCGATCTGGGAATTGATCCTGTTCTCTATTTCTGAGAAGCCATCAGGGCCATTGTCAGATATAAGTTCCCTTAATAGCTTGCCGGTAGTGTCCTGGATCACAATGTCAGAATCCATAAAATTACGATTAGTGACCTTGGCTAATATAACACCAATGGTACTCTTGCCGGAAGCAGGCATTCCTATTAGTATAAGATTATTTCTGGTATTTTCCGAAAGTTTCATAGATCTCCTATATACAAAAAATGCGGGTAATAAAATTACCCGCAGTGTACAGATAATAAAATAAAAATATCATTATCTATAGTGAGCCGAAATGCTGCTCACTTTGTTTTAAATTATAATGTAAAAAAATTTCGTCTAAATTATTTAGTGCCGAATATTCTGTCGCCTGCGTCTCCGAGACCCGGGCAGATATATGCGTCCTTATTCAGTTCTCTGTCGAGATGACCTACATAGATCTGAACATCAGGGTGATCCTCAGAGAGTTTCTTGACACCCTCTGGAGCAGCGATTATGCACATGAACTTGATTTTGACACCGCCGTGCTCCTTGATGAGCTTGATGGCATCGCTACCGGAACCACCGGTTGCAAGCATAGGATCAACAACAAGGATAGTTCTCTGCTCGATAGGAGCGGGAAGCTTGCAGTAATACTCGTGAGGCTCATGAGTCTCAGGATCTCTATAGAGACCGATATGACCAACCTTGGCGGTAGGAACCAATCTCAGGATTCCGTCTACCATTCCAAGTCCTGCACGAAGGATAGGGACGATAGCCAGCTTCTTGCCAGCGATAACAGGGGTCTTACATGTCTCGAGAGGTGTCTCTACATCAATATCCTTGGTAGGTAAGTCTCTTAAAGCTTCGAATCCCATCAACATTGCAATCTCGCTTACAAGAGAACGGAACTCATTGGTTCCTGTATTCTTGTCTCTTAACATTGATATCTTATGCTGAATCAAGGGATGGTCTAATACCGTTACATTTGGAGATAATTCCATGTCTGACCTCTTTCTATATTCTATATTATGTGTTGTTTTTGTAGACTGTGGTAAAAAAAATCGGAATACACCAACTTACACAGTCGGAAATATTTTAGTAGACCATGAATAAGAAGTCAACAGTATAGGCAGATTGTATCCAAAAAAAGAAAGGATGTGAAAAATTTTTCCACATCCCTTTTAATATATAATATGAAGATTTATTACAAAGATACATTTACATGACGCTTTATGTTACCGGCGATGTGATTTAGATCCTTCATAAAAGCAGAATCCTCACCAAACATCGTCTCATATCGCTTAGTTGTCGTAACATTGCTACTGGAACTGAGCTTCAGATATCCATCACTGTCGTAGGAGATTCCGATTTTGTGTAGCTGATCCTTGTATTTCCCCACCAGTTGTTTCATCTTGGGAACCTGTCTGGCAATCTCACGGGAACTGCTTTTCTTCGAAGATTCGAGAGTATAATTATAGGTATCCATAAAGGCCTTCATGTTCTTGACGTATGACTTTGCATAACCTTGAGAATCAGTGCCATCCTTACGATCATCGTATCTGGAATATCTCAGTTTATTTATAGATCTGTTAAGAGCAGAAGAATCGGCATCAGAAAGCTTGCTGTCAGTGGCTTCTGAGCGCGCTACAGTTTTGGTAAGACTTCGATATATACCGTAGTTATTTCTCAAAACGGAATTATAGGTTACTGAAAATCCCAAATGGTTACCTTTCTATGGATTTAATATTAAAGGATTAATACTTATAGACTAAGTAATAAATTCCTTTTTATTTAATGCATTTATTAATAGTATTGATATAACTCATATTTTATATCGGATGGATGTTTTAAAATATTAATGGTATAAATTAAAATAAATAATTACATTCAACATCAAAAAAACTGGAATAATGTGGAGAAGTCGAGAAAATTTCGGTAGATTAGTGGACAAGTTTAACCTTGTGTAAGAGCTAGTTCTAAACTATAATGTACCACAAGATTCCGTGTCATATGGCACAATTTATAATAGATAATAAGTTTGAAAACAGGAGGTAAGATGGATCAGGAAAAGGTAATCGTTATCGATTTCGGCGGTCAGTATAACCAGTTGGTAGCGAGGCGAGTAAGAGAATGCAATGTCTACTGTGAGATATATTCATATAGGAAACCTCTTTCAGAGATCAGAGCGCTTAACCCGAAGGGAATCATCCTGACCGGTGGACCGGATAGTTGCTATCTGGAAGGTGCAGCGACCTGCGATGCAGAACTTTTCAATATGGGCATTCCTGTCCTAGGCCTATGCTATGGTGCTCAGCTAATGATGCAAGTGCTAGGTGGTAAGGTGGAGAGAGCAGCTAACAGAGAGTACGGTCACACAGATATTAGAATAGACAGCACTTCGCCTGTTTTTACTGGCGTGCCTAGAGAAACAACATGCTGGATGAGCCATTTTGACTATATAAGTGAGGCTGCACCAGGGTTCAAGGCCATTGCAACCACGGGTAATTGCCCTTATGCAGCTATAGAAAATCCTGAAAAAAAATTGTATGGATTCCAGTTCCATCCGGAGGTGCTACATACACCTCAGGGCAGCAGTATGATCTACAACTTCGTAAGGGAAGTGTGTGGATGTAGTGGTAGCTGGAAGATGGAATCATTTGTCGAGGATACTGTGAAGTCTCTTAGAGATACAATCGGAGATGGAAAAGTGCTTCTAGCTCTTTCCGGCGGGGTGGACTCGTCAGTTGCTGCTGGACTATTGGCAAGAGCAGTTGGCAAGCAGCTCACATGTGTATTCGTAGATCACGGTCTCCTACGTAAAAATGAAGGAGATCAGGTAGAGCAGATATTTGGCGATAAGGGAGGATTCGAGCTTAACTTTATCAGGGTCAATGCCGCTGAACGCTATTATAATAAGCTAGAGGGTATAACAGAACCTGAAGAAAAGCGTAAGATAATCGGTGAGGAATTCATAAGGGTATTCGAAGAAGAGGCTAAAAAGATCGGAACTGTTGATTATCTGGCTCAGGGAACTATATATCCGGATGTGGTGGAATCAGGACTAGGCGGTGAATCTGCGGTTATCAAATCTCATCACAATGTAGGAGGTCTGCCTGATTTCGTAGATTTCAAGGAAATCGTAGAGCCCTTAAGAATGCTGTTCAAGGATGAGGTCCGTGAAGTAGGTAGACAGTTAGGTATCCCGGAGAACCTAGTATCCAGGCAGCCATTCCCAGGCCCAGGCCTAGGCATCAGAATCATCGGAGATATAACAGCCGAGAAGGTCGTCATGGTCCAGGATGCTGATTGGATATACAGAGAAGAAGTGGAGAATGCAGCCAGAGATTATGCTGTTTCGGCAGCAGCTATCGATGGAATCAAAATAGATCCAGAGAATCCAGACTATAGCGTGATGAAAAAATATTATCCGGATTGGATGCCGGATCAGTACTTCGCAGCACTGACCAATGTTCGTTCTGTTGGAGTAATGGGAGATGAGCGTACCTATGACTACGCTGTATGTGTCAGAGCAGTGAAGACAGTGGACTTCATGACAGCAGAGTCAGCAGAGATCCCATTTGCCGTCCTCCAGAAAGTGATGAGTCGTATCATAAACGAGGTCAGAGGAGTCAATAGAGTATTCTATGATCTCACGAGTAAGCCACCAGGGACGATAGAGTTTGAGTAGACCTGAAGTGGTTTAGAGGTTGGTATAACAAATCAAGTATTTTCAAGGCTTGAAATCATGTTAAGAAAACATGATTTCAGGCCTTTTTTGTGTCGTGATACGATTATGATACTGTTTTTCTCAGAAAAAACTGTATCGGAATTATTCCAGAATAAAGTCCAAATCTGCTTTTCATCTTTTATTTTCCACAAATTATAAAATTTCAAACTTTTTTTGCTCTCGTTTAGTAATGGGGATTTTTTCAACCCAAATGTATTACGTAACAAGAAATAGTACGTAAGCGGAGGGCAAAAGATATGTTTGAATGCAGAACGTTTATATCAGTAAAAGAGATCTGTCAGGTATTGAGTGTTTCCGAATCAAAGTCATATGCAATCGTTCGTGACTTAAATAAGGAACTTTCTGATAAAGGCTACATGGTAATCCCGGGTAGAGTAAGCAGAAAGTATTTCGAAGAAAGATTCTACGGAGTTGATTCATTTGAAAAGGAGAACGAAGATGGCAGTTTATAAAGATAAGAAGAGAGGCACTTGGTATGTGTCGTTGTATTACAC
>JAGOLM010000009.1 GCA_017994075.1 Lachnospiraceae bacterium | reverse complement strand
GATGATAATCTGGTGGATAAACTGTTTGATGGTGATAACCCTCTCGGCCAGATAATCGAGGTTGGTTCAGAACCATTTAAGGTAGTCGGTGTAGTCCGAAACAGTACCAAAAAGAATGAGGAGTATAATTCTATCGATGACTATAACCAGTCGTCAGGCTCTGATACCAGTTACGGCAATATCTATATTCCGAACAAGGTGTGGCCCATTATCTACCAATTTGATGAGCCAAAAAGTGTTGCTGTATCAGTAAGCGACACCAAGCAGATGGCCAGCATTGGAAAAAATGTTTCTAAATCTCTAAACAAGTACGGAACAGGTGATACTGTCAAATATTATGCTCTTAATTCTTCACAGGCCAACGAAGCAATTACCACACTTACTCACTCAATCACAATCATGCTGGTATCAATCGCCAGTCTGTCGCTTCTGGTTGGTGGTATCGGTGTAATGAATATCATGCTGGTATCTGTAACAGAACGTACCGGCGAGATTGGTCTAAAAAAAGCCCTTGGCGCCAAGAAGAAAAATATATTGGCACAGTTTCTAACCGAATCAGCCGTTCTTACCGGTGTTGGAGGCATACTAGGTGTAATCGTCGGGATAATACTTGCGAAGATCATATCTGTAGTAATTTCCCTTGATTTTGCTATTTCTATACCGTGGATAATAATTTCAGTTGGTTTCTCAATCGGAATCGGCATCATATTTGGTGTCACTCCTGCCAACAAAGCAGCCAAGCTTAATCCTATTGATGCACTTAGGCGAGATTAAATCTCGATTCATTAAGTACTCCTGTATGGCAGCTGTGTCTGGTTCTGCTTCGCATAACCTAACCAGTTGCGCAAATAAAAATGTCTATGAGAGGAATATTGTCCATCTCATAGACATTTTTTAATTTTACATATGATTCAACACTTCTCTGCTGCTAACATTCCTATCATAACACCAGAAACACAGCATAATACAGAAACTATCATATATATCACAGCCATAGCCGGTCTCCCCGCCTGAAAAAGATTATGAGCCTCCAACGAGAATGTTGAAAAAGTCGTAAAGCCTCCACATACTCCTGTTTTCAGGAAAAGGACCGTGTTGGAAGACCAGTTTTTCTTCACTGCTACGCCCACTATGGCACCTATAAGTACTGCACCTATAATATTCGTTATAAGTGTGAGAATCGGGAATGTACCCTTATACGGAGTCAAACTGATACCATAGCGAAGCATGGCTCCAACTGCTCCACCGACACCTACAAACAAAAATTCCATTACGTATCCTCGAATAAATGTACTTGATTTAAAAGCATCTCGAGAATAATACGCTTATTTTTTCACCTTGTACATCCCCCGTATGCATAAATATGAATACAATTTAAATTCTATATATTTTATCAACTGAGTACTTTCATGATTTATTTTATTGATTTCTATCTTAACATGAGTACAATATATTATGAACACGTTCATAATAAGTTTTAGATTTTACATTTTGGAGTAAAAAATGCCAAAGATATTTCCAAATCTGCAACAGACACTTTTAGATAAAACCGCTTTGATACTGAGAGAAGAAGGGTACTCTGCCTTATCAATAAGAAGAATCGCAGCAGAGTGTCATGTTGCTACCGGAACCGTATATAACTATTTTAAGTCCAAGGACGAAATGATCGCTGGAATAATGCTACAGGATTGGAGCAAAACAGTTGATGATATGAAAAATGCTGTTACCAACGTCTCTATGGATTCTGATGACCCACAACGAGAGTTTTCAAATGGAATGGTTAGCGTAACTATGTCAATAAGAAACTTTAATCGCAAGCATGCTATTACCTTCGGACAATTCGAAGAGGCCAGCGGTTCTTTGAATATAGTTCAAAAGTATCACCATCTTCTACGAGATCAGATTGATAATATTTTACTTAATCTTATTGAAAATACAGGAAATACTAATCTGAGAGCTGTAATTCCGGTTTTATCAGAAACCATACTTACCGTATCTCAAAGAGATGATATTGATAACATAATGATACGTGAATTTGCAGAGATCATTTCTGCATAATGATTACAGAGTTTTGAAAGCTATGAAAGATATAGAAGATATGAAGCAGTGAATCCATTCGTCATGTTGACAAATGTCGAAAAGAAAGCGAAGTTTATTTATGAGTAGTTTTAAAGATTTAAGGATAGTGGATAATTTCTATCAGACATCGGCATTTTTTCCGATGCCTACAGTACTTATAAGCACCATTTCCGATGATGGAAGTACAAATCTCGGGCCTTATTCACTAGTCCAGCCTTACTATGTAGCGGGCAAGGATTACTATGCCATAATAAATGGTGTGACCGCTGGGAACTTCCCACCAGTTCCTGTGGACTATGGCTATAGAGACTCTAAGAACTTCTGGTATACCAGATTCCCCGGACTAGGTAATCTAAGGGGGGCTATTCCTGAGCTTCTCCCCGTAAGAGCTACGACCATAGCCTCGGTTCAATATGCTGCCAAGCGTATCGATCCAGATGTCCGATTCACGGATGATGCCTGTGCCAAACTTATTAATATTCCGAGAATATTCCTTCCGACAGCACTTAGGGGCTGTGTGAAGTGGGCCAAAGAAAATGGCATTACCCTTGTAACGGCGGAACATATGGACATTATCAACGATAAACGTTCCAAGGAAAAGGAGAATAAATAATGAAGATCGTAATTGGTGGAGCTTTTGGTAATCTGGGACTAGATGTACTACGTTCATGCATTGAACATGGTTATGAGACAGTTGCCCTTGATATGATGGAGCGACCTATCGATGGGCTAGATCCGAGTTCTTATGTATTTCACAAGGTCAACGCTTCCGATCCTGACACTCTTAAGGGCGTTTGCGATGGAGCCGATGCCGTTATAACAACCATCGGTCTCACCAAGGGATCACCTACAGTAACTCCCTTTGACGTGGATTATCAAGGCAATCTGAATCTGCTAAACGAAGCTATATCCGCAGGTGTCAAAAAGTATATCTATGTGTCAGTTCTACTAGCCCAGGAAGGTTCTTTTATACCTATGCTTGGCGCTAAGGCTCAGATGGAGGATGCACTCACAGCTTCAGGAATTGATTACGTGATCTATCGTCCCACCGGATATTTCTATGACATTATGAAGCAGTTTAAGCCCATGATAGAAAAGGGATCCGTTACACTTCTCGGTCATGATACTATTCATGCCAATGTTATCGATACAAGAGATTTTGCCGACTATATGATAGAGCATATAAATGATAATAATAAAGTTGTTAACATCGGTGGCAATGAAGTTTACTCCTATGATGAAATTGCCCGTATGTGCTTTGATGCTGCCGGCAAGACACCTAATATCAAGCATGCACCCGTGTGGACATTTGACCTGATCGCCAAGCTTCCCAAAGTCAAAAAAGAAGGTCGCTCCGGAGTCGTTCAATTCGGTAAGTGGGTAATGACCCATCAGATGGTAGGCGATACCAAGACAGGCAAGAAAAGCTTTAAAGAGTATATATATCAGAGTTTCAGCACTGTTCCATCCGATTCACATATTAAGCATTAATATAACAGAAAGGTCAAAATGTCATGCCCCTTAATCTATTTTTAATTTTCTTTATCGTTTCTCTTATTGGATGTATCGGTGGTTTCAAAAATATAATCCACTTCATGTCTGTTGGCTATGGTTTCTCAGTCGCAGCACTTGGTGCTACCTACATGGTAACGGCTATTCTCACCGAAATGTCATGGAGCTTTGCGACGATCCTGTTATGTATCCTTTTGATCATATATGGGCTTCGTCTAGCGCTTTTTCTCCTATTTCGTGAGAAAAATGCTGCATATCAGGCCAGCCAGGGAAGTTCTGATAATCCTGTTCCAGTCTTGATTAAGATCCTGATGTGGATCAGTGTTTCCATCCTGTATATATTACAGACCAGTGGAATTTTTTACAGAATGTTCAATGGTGATTCCGACAAGATTGCTCTTCCTGTTGTCGGTGCTCTGATCTCTATTACAGGTTTAATGATCGAAGCACTTTCTGATAAGGAAAAGACAGAACAAAAAGCAAAGAATCCCGAAATGGTCGCCACCCAGCAGCTTTTCAAAATAGTCCGTTGCCCTAATTATTTTGGTGAGGTACTGTTCTGGACCGGGATCTTTGTTAGTTCTCTGGATTCTCTAAAGGGTACGTTCCAGTGGATCACCGTGATCCTTGGATATTTTCTCATTGTATTTGTCATGTTTCATGGTGCCGGACGATTAGATAAGAAACAGGAGAAACGATATGGGCTAGATCCTACCTACAGAGCTTACGCCGATCATACCCCCATTATCATTCCACTGCTTCCGTTACATCATATTGGCAATTATAAAAAAACTAATTAATAGATTTACTTTTTAAGGTTCATTTAATTTTAATCACATATAATCCTTTCATTCCAAACAAGAACAAGTATTCTCCAAGCGGAGTTGAAAGGAACCTATTATGAAAAATCAAAATAGAAAAATGGCAATTGCAGCGGCAGTTTTTTTTACAATGGCAAGTGTAACATTCTCGGCATGCGGTACCAGTACCAATAAGAGTTCATCAACAGGAACTACCACTACTACGACTACAGCTGATACTTCTAATGCTTCTACTTCTTCAACTAATAAAAAAACTGCCAAGACTACGTCCACATCAGATTCCAGCGATGTATTTTCCGATAGGGATATGGCGCAATCAGCAGATCTCACCAATGCCAAGACCATAACCGTTTCCGACGGTAAGGATGTCAACATAACCAAAGAAGGCGTTTATGTCATAAAGGGAACTGCAACTGATTGTACAATTACCGTCAATGCTCCTGATGATGCCAAGGTTCAGTTGGTTCTAGACGGAGTATCAATAACCAATACTGATTCTCCTGCGATCTATGTCAAGTCAGCTGACAAGGTATTTGTAACCACTACTGATAGTATGAATAAACTAAAGGTAACAGGAACTTTTACAGCAGATGGTGAGACCAATACAGATGCCGTTATTTTCTCCAAGTCCGATATCACCATGAATGGTGTAGGTTCTTTGAATATAACATCTCCTAAAAACGGTATCACCGGCAAGGATGACCTTAAAATCACAGGTGGAACATATAATATCAATTCCACATCTGATGCCATTGAAGGCAAGGACTCGATATCCATTGCAGACGGAACATTTAATATCACAACTGATAAGGATGGCCTGCATTCTGAAAACAAAGATGATAACACTCTTGGTTCAATATATATCGCAGGCGGTAATTTCACTATAAATGCAGGTGATGATGGTATACAGGGTACTACAACCGTTACCATTGATAAGGGAACTTTTGATATTACTGCAGTCGAAGGGATCGAAGGTACTTCCGTAAAAATCAATGACGGCACTATCAAAATCTCAGCTTCTGACGATGGTATCAACGCAGCTGCAAAGAGTACTTCCAGTGATGTTTCAATCGAGATCAATGGTGGTTCTACATCCATAACAATGGGAAGTGGAGACACGGATGCCCTCGATGCCAATGGAAGCCTCACAATAAAAGGAGGCACTGTTGATATAACTGCTCAGTTTGCTTTCGATTTTGATACCACCGGTAAACTAAATGGTGGGACTGTGACAGTAAATGGTGAAAAGGTAACCGAGATCACAGAATCCATGCAGATGGGCGGTGGCCCTAATGGTGGACAGGCCGGTGGATTTGGAAAGGGCAAGCACTAATCTGGAAGTTAAGCAAAAAGGCATGCTCAGAAAAGCGTGCCTTTTTTCTTATTTTATTCTATTTTTGTTCAGATCCTAATTACAGACCTTATTAAAGTTTAGATGCCATTTAAAATCTATAAATCATTCAGAAAGCATCTCCAGCAATTTGTTTGGATCATCTGACGAAATGCCATTCTTATCCTTGCAGCCTTTATAATTAGCCCAATATGAAACTTTCTCGTCCTTGTCAATTTTTACGCCAAATCTGAGATGCTCTTTATCGCCTTCGTAGGTCTTTTCCAATTCTTTCATGTTTCTCACTGAATTATCAATCAGTGTGACCATACTATTTCTGCCTTCGACATCCGTAGGTGACGCAAGCTCATTAAATGCCTGCGCTGACAGCAATACATTGAATTTGGCACATGGATTCCACATGGTCGCTCTTGGATCATCTTCATTTTCACCATAAAAATTAAATTTTGTGTCATGCTGTCCGTCAGAATATAGACCTTCCAAAGTATCTTTTGCAGCCGTGTGGTATTTAATTGGATTTTCGTACCAACCATTTTTCATACATCTGGTTTGAAACCAATCCCAGAATTTATTTGATTCTTCCGTATCATATTTTATCTGCCCTTCTGTTCCAAATTCATATGAATTTGCTTTATTTTTAAGTCCCATGCAATCTTCATATAACTTAGTATCATCCAGACGCATCACTTCATATATATCAGTAAAGATTCCTGTTGTGGGGTGATAATCAGTTCTGTCAAGTTCTGAATCTTCCCAATCCTCCCGCCTACCTGTTGTACCTGATTTTTTATAAACGGCAGTATTATTATAAACAGTACTATTATGCGCCATCAATTTTGCTTGTCCGGATAGCTCTAATGAAGCACTTTTACTGTTGTCATTTTTAGCACCTTTAGCAAAAAAAATTGTTTTTCTTTTACCGTCTGACTTTATAGATGTCCCAGTTATTACATTAATATCAGTTTTTTTTATATTGATTGGCATAACTTTCTTCCTTCCTAAGTATCCTTTTTCTTTAATACAGGTCAGAAAGCATCTCCAGTTATTCGTTTGTAGCGGATGATAACTATAGTCAGTTTATTAAGGTGCCTAAAGTCATATTTAAAATTTAATCATTCATTTTCTTTTCATTCTTTGGAGTGCAAAAAAGATAAATTGCTATGTAGGCAAAACATATAGCAACAATTGGTAAACCATATTGAACCCTCTAAGCTTTGAGAATTGTTTTTATGGATTTATCATTTTTACATGTTATTCGCCTAAAAGTTCGTAATATATATATTTATTCTCATGCTCTACTAAAAGCTTATCCTCAGATATCTCATATACCTTTGCACCTTTTTTTTCACAATTGCTTGTAAAATCAGGATCATGCTTACATATACCAATGCCTATAGTTCCGTATGCTTTTTCTATTTTCCCTATCAAATTTCCACTTTCATGATCCACACTCTTTTGATCAGTTCTTCCATAAATTTTTCCGTGAACATAAGCCACCGGTCGTGTAACAAATCCTTCTTTTGTAGATTCATACAATGTCGAACCTTTTTTTCCAAACACAACAATAAATGAGTCATTGTATCTATAAACTTCACTTCCCTTTTCCTCACAATTACTCGTAAAACTGTTATAATTAGAATTCCCAATTTTACCCGCATATTTCAAATCTACTTTTTCTGGACTGTCTCCTTCAATCAAGTAATATGTGTTATCTTTCTTCTCATTGTTATCTTTTACATAGTCTTCACCTATATGAGTATCAAGCTTTGTCATAAAGTAAATAAGGACACCTGCAATTATAATAATACCTATCCATTTTACCATCCTCGCATTGTATTTGCCCATGTAAATCCCGTTCCTTCCCCTGTAAATGATTTAGCATTAGCGCTCATTGTTGTGTAATATGCATACCATGGATTCCATATTGAATATGTGTGATTATTATTGTTATACCCTCTCAATACAACAGCATGCGTTTTATTTTTTCCTAGTGTCGAAATACAATCCAAACAAATTGGCTTTCCTAAGCATATTTCTCTCTGCACATTTCCCTCATCCATTGTACCCTGAAAATATGAAGGATATAACCCAAATCTTCTAGCATAGGTTTCTGCTTGATCCCATCTTAGCGGTTCACCATTATAATCTACATTTGGATTAAAGTAAGACATTATTCCATTTGCAGTTTCAGATGAATATCCCTTATATCGTAATATTTGGGCAACACAATACGCAACACACCATGGTCGATCCGATTGTATTTCTGATCTATCTAACGCTAAATATTTACTATCAGCCAATCTTGATTTTAGCGATTTGACAATACAATTTTTGTAACAATATGTTTTCAAATTAACTACATGTTTTGAAGTATCTGTTACATCATCAGAAAAAACATTATTGCAAAGAGAAAAAATATTATCTTCAGTAATCGCATATAAAACATTATTTGAGATTTTTAACCTTGCAGGATTGTTCTGATTTGTGTTTTTACCTATTGCATCCAATTCCTCAGCAAAATCCTTTGAAAGGCTCCAAGAGTATGTTCCATCTTGTTCTTTATTAATTGACAAAAGTGCCACAATATGATCATTTATATTAATCGGATAGTAATAAATTGAATTAAATTCAAAACCAGAACCATAATATATGTTCCCGATTTCTTGATCTTTAATAGCGACTTCTACTTCCGGCAAACTTCCAATTACAGAATTAAAGTTTTTATATGCATAATCCTTTACCTCTTGTGGAATTGGATTTGAATATAAGTAAAGCGCTGACACTCGTTTACTTTACTTTGCCATCACAGTTCCTGATGAAGAAGATACCATCATAATTGTTGCAAGTAAGCATGCTATAACATTTTTCAATCGTCTCCAAATTAGTCTTTTTTTGCAAGCTCCAATTCTTTTCCTTACATACATAACAAAACCTCCTTTGAATAATCACAATCCGGCATACTAATAAATATATTTTTATATGCCTGCTAGATACAAATAAAGTTTCCATTGCTATATATATTCGTCTTATTATTTCAATATATTTTTATTTTTTATACTTACGCAAGATTATCTCATTTTATATCAAACAATATATAATGAAAAAAGCTATAAACTAATTACGTTCACACTATATTCTTACAATATAATGATTGTCAACTATTTTTGTATACAAATGAAGTTATTTTCCGATTATATTAATACTAATTTTTAAATTATCTGATGAATTTAATTTTTTCCCTACGGTTGTGATCATTAAGCATGAAACCAATGCCTATGGTGAAATGCTACTCTTACCCTTAAAACTGATGCTATGATTGACACTGATTTGTCCAACGTGTACTCTATTTTTATTGATATGTTTATGAATAATTCTGTTGGGGAACTAATATTTATTATGATAATCATCGCAAATGAATAAAAAAATTTTAAAAAAAGCAAACTTAATACTGATTGGAATCATGTTTCTTGATATTTCAATTTCAACTACCGCCTGTGGTAAGTTCGGCCTTGGCTCTGGTTCAACATCACACTCAGATTATGATTCCAAATCTAAGTCACAAAAAAGCACTTCAGTAAAGGCAGGTTATTATACTGCCAATGAAGAAGCTGCCAAAGCACAAGCGGAAACTGCTGAATATCAGGCAGAGAAGAGTAAGATTCAAGAAAGACTCGCTGCCATCAAAGCAGAACGAGAGGCTGCTGAAGCTGCCGCCCAAAAAGCTACTGAAAAAAGTGCCGTAGCTAAAACTCCTTCCATTAAAACCCCTGCCCAAAATCCTAATTATGACCCTAATGACAAGACACCACCCGTTCTTTTCTCCGTTAGGAGTAAGTCTGTACTTATTCGCGGAAAATCCTTTGACCTAAATAATTACGTAGGATATGGTGACAATTCAGACCATGCTCCAGCACTTTCTTACACTGGAATCATCGATTCAAATACCATTGGTGATTACCCGCTCCATGGAACTGTCACTGATGCGTCCGGCAATCAGACTGGATTCGATATTACAATCTGCGTCAGAGATTCCAAGCCTGCAGATACTGGTGCGGTTCAAAATCCTATTAATTTTACCGATTTTATCGGTGCATATAAGAACTCTAATAACAAAATAGGTATAGATGTTTCAAAATGGCAGGGAAATATTGATTTTAATGCCGTTAAAAACGCAGGCTGCGAATTCGTAATAATGAGAATAGGACACCTCGATGGTGGCTCTCCCACTGTTGATCCTACATTTTACAATAACTATAATAATGCTGTAACCGCCGGGCTGCAGGTGGGTGTCTATGTATATTGCACAGATAATTCTACTGCTAGCGCCGATTCTACGGCCAGCTGGGTTATTTCCAGTCTAGGCGGTAGAAAAGTCGATTTTCCAATTGCCTATGATTGGGAAGATTTCGGTCACTTCCAGAAATATAACCTATCCATAAGTACCCTTAATGATTGCTATTCAACCTTTAATAACAGGATGAATGCAGCTGGATATAGCTCCATGCTCTATAGTAGCAAAAACTTTCTGATGTCTGCCTGGGACGATGCTTCAAAAGGTACTACATGGCTAGCTGAATATAAGAGTGCTCCTACATACACAGGTTCTTATAAAATCTGGCAGATGAGCTGTCAGGGACAGATCCCCGGAATCGCCGGATATGTGGATCTGGATATTCTGATGTGAATAACGCGCTTATATACGAGGTAATTATTTTATGAAACTAGTATTTTTAGACAGAAAATCCCTTGGTTCTGATATTGATTTATCACCTTTTAAACGTTTTGGCGAGATAGAAATGTATGATTTTTCTACGCCCGAAGAGGTAGATATAAGACTTCGAGACGCTGATGTCGCTATTATCAACAAATCCCTTATAAATGAAAAAACTATAGGCAATGCCAAGAATCTCAAGCTGATATGTGTAACAGCTACCGGGATCAACAATCTTGATACTGATTACCTGTCCAATAGAGGTATCAAATGGAGAAATGTAGCCGGATATTCTACAGAATCAGTGGCCCAGCATACATTTGCACTACTGTTTTTTTTGTATGAGCATCTGCCCTACTATGACAATTATGTAAAAACCGGAGGATATATAAGCGACACCAGCTTTACACATTTTGAGAAACATTTCCATGAATTGAATGGTAAGATCTGGGGAATAATCGGTCTAGGTTCCATCGGCAAAAGAGTTGCAGAAATAGCTACTGCCTTTGGATGTCATGTCCAGTATTATTCTACATCCCAAAGTCATCACGATGATATTTTTACAGAAGTAGATTTTGAAACCCTGATAGGCACCTCTGACATAATATCTATACATGCTCCCCTTAACAAAAAAACAGAACGGCTTATTAACCGTTCCGTTTTTAAAAAAATGAAATCATCCACCGTTCTTTTAAATCTTGGACGTGGTCCCATCATAAATGAGTCTGATCTATATGATGCCCTTATTCGAAATGAAATCGCCGCAGCCGGGCTGGATGTTCTATGCGATGAGCCTATGTCAGTAGACAATCCTCTCTTCAAATTAAAAGACAGCGACAGACTCTTTATAACCCCTCATATAGGATGGGCTGCAACCGAAGCGAGGCAGAGACTCATGAAGATAATCGAAGGACAGATTCAGGAAGAATTCCCTAATATGTAGACTATGCTAAAATGCCTTTTGCAATACCAGCTTTTTCTATTAATATTAAACTCACTCTTCTCCCATTATATCAGCCTTGACTCGCTCAATATGCATTGCAAGATAGCCGATTTCGGGCTGGCTGAACTCAGCATTTAGGCTCTTGCCCAATTCTTTACAGATTATTCCTGCTGTTTCAAATGATTCCGGGTATGCATGAGATACGTAATCATTCATGCTTAGTTTTAACGGCTCTTGCTTCTGAATCCTGGCTACCATATATCTTATATGATTCATCATCCTGTTATATGAAAGAGATTCAATCGAAATCTTATGTCCTGTGGTTTCTTCTATTTTCGAAATGCAATTTCTGACTGCCTGAGCTGTTTCAATTGACTGCGATATCTTATCATTTGATGTGGACGAATGAATATGAAGTGCTATATACCCTATCTCATCATCTGAAATATCTAGACTTAATTTTTCCTGCAATAAATCTCTTACGATTTCAGCGGATTTATATTCTGCATAAAATAGTATTTTAATATCATTTAAAAGAGGGTTTGATATTTCTTCGTGGTTTCTGATTCTTTTGGTGGCATACTCTAAATGGTCTGCCATAGGAAATACTATATTATGATCTACCGATGGGAAATTTTTCTCGGCATTATCCAGAACCTCTTCTGCTATTTCCAGGAAGAAAGGATCTACATGCTTGACAATTTCTTTTACAGTGCCTCTGTCTGATGACTCGGACAGAGAAAACAGTCTATAATTCGACTGGATCGAAATGGCCTGGGTGGGCTTCATTCCAAAGCCTACACCCTTTCCCATTATCAAGTATTCCTTTAATTCATCGGTCTCTACTGTGATTACCGAATTATGGTTTAACACTTTTTTTATTTTATGCATATTTTAATCCGCTTAATCTGTAAACGACTGATTGCCTTTTCCTTAATTTCAATCCTCTAATATATATATTTCAAAAAGAGGATCTCCTGCCTTTATCTCTCCTGATTTCAGGAGTTTAATGTTGACCTTATCCTCATCCATATCTGTAACCAGGATCGGTGATGCTATTGATGGTGCATTTTCCTTTATATAATCAAGATCTAACTTCATCATTGGATCACCTTTTTTCAATTTCTGCCCATTTTCGATCAGTACTTCAAATCCATTCCCGCCTAGCTTCACTGTATCAATTCCAATATGTATCAGAAGACTCACATCATCATCAGTGATATACCCTATAGCGTGCTTGGTATCAAATACGAATGCTACCTGACCATCACACGGAGCGTACACTGTATCCGTTATAGGAGTAACCACAGCTCCATCCCCCATCATCCTGCTGGCAAATGCCTCATCTGGAGTCTCGGATATATCCTCTGCTTTTCCATTTACCGGGCTATATATGGTAACTGTCTTAGCTATTTTTTTGTTTGCTTTGTCAGGACTTGCTCCGACGATTGTGTCGTCAGCTGCTGCATCTAAAGGAGCTACGAGTCCTTCATTTTCTGAATTATACTCAGTATCCGGTGCTTTTTCAAGGTAGTCTTCCAGATTGGATTTGATCACTGCTACCTGTGGTCCATATATAACCTGAACCGCTGTTCCCTTAACAACTACTCCTGATGCCCCGGTAGATTTTAACATTGCCTTATTGATAAGTCCTGCTTTATTACATGTAACACGAAGTCTGGTTGCGCAACAATCTAGATCAGAGATATTTTTTTTACCACCTAGGCCCTTCATGATCTGATCACTTAGTACTTCTTTTTCCGGAAGATTCGAAACTGCTGTCTGTTTAGCCTTGTAATCAGCCTTGGTATAGAGCTTAGTCTCTTCGTCATCATCTTCACGACCTGGTGTCTTTAGATCAAGTTTCTTGATAAGGAATGTAAATATAAAGTAATACAAGAAGAAATATATGATTCCCACCGGAATAATAAGTAACCAGCTAGTTTTCTTATTACCCTGTAATATTCCAAACAAGAATAGGTCTATAAATCCACCTGAAAACGTGAGTCCAACAGCAATATTAAGCATATGAGCGATCATGTATGCTGATCCTGCCAGAATTACCTGAACACCAAATAGGATAGGTGCTACAAAAAGGAATGAGAATTCAATAGGTTCTGTGATTCCTGTAAGCATGGATGCAAGAGCTGCAGAGAGTAAGAGTCCTCCAACCTGCTTCTTCTTTTCCGGACGAGCTGTTCTATACATAGCAAGCGCTGCTCCGGGGAGGCCGAAGATCATGAATATAAATTCTCCTGAGAAATATCTGGTTGCATCAGAGCTGAAATGAGCGATATGTGCAGAGTCTGCCAACTGTGCAAAGAATATATTCTGTCCGCCTTCTACTACTTTGCCTGCCACCTTTGCAGTACCACCAACAGCTGTCTGCCAGAACGGCATATAAAATACATGATGCAGTCCGAATGGGATAAGAGCTCTTTTAATAAGACCAAAAATAAGAGTTCCTACATAACCTGATCCTGTTACCAGTCCACCAAGGCTGTAGATTCCTGTCTGGACAAAAGGCCATATGTAGAACAAAATGATTCCCACAAACAGGTATACAATCGTAGATATAATAGGAATAAATCTGGTTCCACCAAAAAATGAGAGCGCTGCAGGCAGTTCAATTTTGTAGAACTTATTATGAAGAGCTGCTACTCCGAGACCTACGATTATACCCCCAAACACTCCCATCTGAAGGGTAGTGATTCCGCACGATGTGGTGATCATCCCATCAATTGCTTTTTTCTCATAGCCTGTAATACTTATCATTGCGCTGATAGAAGAGTTCATTACAAAGTATGCAATCATTGCAGAGAGAGCGGATACTTCCTTTTCCTTCTTAGCCATACCGATTGCTACGCCTACCGCAAAGATAATAGGAAGATTGGCAAATATAATATTTGCTACATCATTCATTACTGTAAGTAATATATTCAGAACCGTTCCCCTACCGAGAATAGCTCCGAGATGATAAGTTGCTATCGTTGTCTCATTGGTGAATGAGGCACCGAGTCCCAGTAGCAGACCTGCTACTGGGAGTATTGCGATGGGAAGCATAAAGCTTCGACCGATTCGTTGCAGTACACTAAAAATTTTGTCTTTCATATCGACCTCCTGAATCGTTTAGTCCGAGTATCGTCGTATATGCCATTCTCTTGTTTAAAAACCAGTTGTAATCGCGTAGGTTCCTTACTTGATTCATGTAATGATATCTAAACAAAAAAAGTAGGCATCAACGACAAGACACCCTAGGTGCTTGAATCAGTTAATGCCTACTAAAAGTTACATACCAAATATTTGATCACATGACAATCAAGTGAATCTGCAATAACTCACTTAACTGCTTCCGTAATTTCCTATGATAAAATATCATAAATTTTATGCTCTGTAAAGAATATATAATTTTTATTCTATTTAATTCTTCTTTACAAGAAGAGACTTACCTGTCATCTCCTTTGGAATCTCCATTCCCAGGATCTCTAGAAGTGTAGGTGCTATATCACAGAGTCTGCCTTCTGATCTTATAGTGTATTCAGGATCATAATTATAGAGAATAAATGGTACAGGGTTGGTGGTATGAGCTGTATGAGGCTGACCTGTTTCCTTGTTCAGCATCTGTTCTGCATTACCATGGTCGGCGCATATAAACAGTACTCCGTCCATCTTCTTGACAGCATCAACTGCTGCTCCAACGCACTGGTCTATTCTCTCTACTGCTTCAATAGCTGCATCCAATACTCCGGTATGTCCTACCATATCAGGATTGGCGAAATTGATAACTATTACATCGTAATCTCCTGAACAAATAGCTGCATCCAATTTCTCACTTACTTCCGGTGCACTCATCTCAGGCTGGAGATCATAAGTAGCTACTGCTGGTGAAGGGACAAGGGTTCTATCCTCGTTTTTGTTAGGTTCTTCCAGACCGCCATTAAAGAAAAAAGTTACATGAGCATATTTTTCTGTCTCTGCGATACGAAGCTGTGTCTTACCCTTTTTAGCCAGATACTCACCAAATGTATTTTTAATCTTTTCTTTTTTAAAGGCTACCTTTTTATTGGGAATAGTCTCATCATAATCCTTGAAGCATACATATGTAAGAGGGAAATATCCATTCTCTCTCTTTAAATATTTGATGCACTTTGTATTAGATGCATCTCCAGGCATTGATGCAATATCTGAATCAGTAAAGCAAAATGCCTTGGTGATCTCTCTTGCTCTATCAGGACGGAAGTTAAAGAAGATAACAGAATCATTTTCTTTTACCAGGCTAAGAGGCTTATCATTATCATCTACAATAACAGTAGGGATAACGAATTCGTCCGTTACTCCATTGTCATAACTGTCCTGCATAGCCTTGATAGGATTGCTGGCTCTATTGCCCTCACCGATAACCAGGCTATCATATGCCTTCTGAATTCTGTCCCAATTGTTATCACGATCCATTGCATAGTAACGGCCTGAAAGTGAAGCAACCTTTCCTACACCTATCTCATCCATTTTGTCCATCAACATCTGCAGATAATCCTTGCCTGAAGAAGGAGGTGTATCTCTTCCGTCGAAGAAAGGATGTACATATACATTTTCAAAGTTCTCATCCTTGCAAAGCTTAAGAAGTGCATATAGCTGAGTGATGTGTGAATGAACACCACCATCTGATAAAAGTCCCCAGATATGTAAATCTGATCTATTCTTCTTGCAATTATCAATTGCTTCCAGAAGCTCTTTATTTTTGAAGAATGTGCCTTCCTCAATATACTTGGTAATAAGTGTAAGATCCTGATATATGATCCTTCCGGAGCCAATATTCATGTGTCCTACCTCTGAGTTACCCATCTGACCATCAGGAAGTCCTACTGCCAGACCTGATGCATATCCCTTTTCAAAGGGACACTCAGCCATCAGCTTGTCCATAACCGGAGTTTTGGCCATATATACAGCATTGTAATCGTGGTCATCGGAAAGTCCGTAACCGTCAAGAACCATAAGAACTACAGGTTTTTTCATTATATTCACCTCTCTAATTGCCTATCCTTTATAGATAGACGCGCTGATTCTCTCATGCGCATGCTTTAATTATCATAAAACTGCGTAAAAATTATACCGCACAGACATATGTGTGACAAGTTTTTCACATGATAAGTTTTCTTAAAATTTTATAAAGCCTCCGATAATTTCTGATTTTTTGATCATACCGGTAATTACTTATTTTTGTTTGAATGTATTGGTAGAAATATCATACTCAAATCCTACTTTTTTAAGGGGTTCTGTTATGGATATTTCGTCTATTCCTTCTGATCTTGTCAGCTCTACCAGCGATCCATAGGAATCTCTTAATTTCATATTTATCACACTGAGTAGCATGTAGGGATCTTTTGGTAACATTGTTTTATCATGCTCCTATCTATATTTTTCCTACTATCAGTTATAGTAATCTATGATACTTTCGGCAATATCCAATCTGGTAGTCCTCTGATTCATTGCCTGCTTTTCTATAAATCTATGAGCTTCCTGCTCCGACAAATTTTGCTTCTCTATCAGAATACATTTCGCCTGAGACACCCGTTTATTCTCATCCATTTTCTTCTGGAGTTTTTTCACCTTGGCATTATAGACAGATATCCTATAATTAATGGCTCTTGTCATCTGAAGCGCACCCAAAAAGAACTGTCTGTTGAATGGTTTGGAAATCGTCAAGACTCCGTACTTCGCAACTGCATTAACTGTAGCCTCGTATATTTCCTCATTAACAAACAATATAACCTGGCAATAATTGCCTGTTGCAATATCAACAGAAAGAGAAATTGCATTTTCGCTCTTAAGTGGGCTGTTTATAATGCAGATATCGTACTCATTCTCAATAAATGCCTGTCTGCCACTTTGAGGTGTATCCACCACAGTGACATGTTCGTATCCGTTGGACTTGAGAAAATCTCCATATAATTCCCGACCTTTTGGAGCATCACATATAATCAATGCTGTTTCCATAGATGCTCCTAGCTTAGAATTTTTCTCGTTGCTCTATTTTTTCGACAAAGCGCTCTGTCATAAACGCTCTTTTTTCATTTCTCAAAAATTCACTGTTTTTAGCACACTGCACCGCCTCCTCAATTGTCATTGGAAGCTGCTTAAGTCCTATATATCCCTCTTTATCTATTGCATTGCTGCCTGAGGTATTTTTCTCTGTAACATTTTTCCTTACCGCATCTACATCTTGTGGTTCTGCTAGTTCTTCCTTCTTTTTTATACCTTCGAGGCCGGCCTGGATAAGCATCGCATATGCCATATATGGATTGATCTCGGAATCAGGAGATCTAAGTACAAACCCGTCTTTTCTTCCTCCAACTATTGGCACTTTTATCAGACTTGGAAAATTGTTTTTCGTCCAACTGATAAATCTTGGAGCTTCGTTTTCACCAAATCTCAGATAGGATTCGCTGGTAGTATTTAAAAATACTGTGATATCTCTCATCCTATTCAGCAATCCTGCCATGAAGTTCCTAGTAATTTCCGGGTCTATGTCCTCCATATCTACTCCGGCCTGATAGAGCCTGATCTGAAGATGAAGCCCATTTCCACTTTTGCCCTTTATAGGCTTTGGTGAAAATGAAGCATAAATCCCATTTCTGGCAGAAACCGATGTAACTACATTTTTATATGTAAAAAATTGTTCCGCTGACCTAAGAGCATCATCGCCTTTGAAGTCTATTTCGTTTTGACCGGGACCTGACTCATGATAGGAAATAACCGGATGCAATCCCATTTCTTCTAAACATAGGCATATTTCACGTCGAATATTTTCACCTCTGTCAGCCGGAGCTATGTCATAATATCCTCCGTTATCCCACGGAATATCAGTAGGATTACCAGATTCATCAGTTTTAAACAAATAGAATTCGCTTCTTATCGCCACCCTTACAGAAAAACCATTTTCTTTGCATTCATTCAGCGTATCTCTAAGGTATTTTCTGGCATCATATGGAAATGGCTTGCCATCATTTGTGACTACATCGCAGTAGAATCGAATAACGCCACCTTGCTGTGGTCGCCATGGCAAAGTATTAAGAGTAGATGGATCCGGAATCAACATGAGTCCGCGATACAATGGATCATCAAATCCGTCTATTTTAAATGAGTCGAATCCAACTCCTACATCAAAAGCTTTTTCCAGTTCGTCAGGCATAATCGACACATTTTTATGTGTCCCATAGATGTCACAAAATGCCAGTCTGATAAACTTTACATCGTTTTCTCGCACATATTCCAGAGCTTCCTCTTTTGTGTATCCCGCCATTTCATTGCCTTTCTTGTTGATTGGTAAAAAAAAGATATTAAATATAGTGTAATTATACTCTTTTTCCTAAGAGACAGCTACGAACAAGATAATGCTCGCAGCTGTCTGTACTAATAAAATTTCTTATTGAAATGCCTTATAAAATTAATATCACTCCGAGAACAGCAATTCCGAGTATATAGGGAATGGCCAATACTTTTCATCTACCAGTTGCTCTAGGGAATCGGCACTAGCCCTTACCTTATTCATATCCGGAATGATAACGTCATGATAATATTCCATTGCCTTCCATGGATCCTCCGGTACCTTATCCATATCAAGACCTAATTTCTGGTTGTCCTTCATCATTGTGTCCGTTAAATCGGCTACCTCTTTTGATGTATCCCTCTCATATGCAGTGACACATCCTGCCTCTTTTAGTCTTGCCAATCTTACCGACAGTTCTCCGGCGTAGGCTGATACTGCAGGCATTATCTGTCTACGAGCCATATCTAGCATTGTTCTGGCTTCAATAGAGATCTTGGCGCCGTATGTTTCAACATGGACATTTGCTCTTGCTATCATTTCCTCCTCTGTGTACACACCATTTTCAACATATAGTTCTATTGCTTTTTTAGATGCGTAATGTGGTAGAGCATCTGCTGTTGATACTAGGTTGGCAAGTCCTCTTTTTTTGGCTTCCTTGACCCATGACTCATCATAACCATTTCCATTGAAAATTATTCTCTGATGCTCTTTAAATGTCTTCTGTATCAGTTCCTGAAGATCGCTATCGAGATTTTTTGACTTTTCAAGCTTATCCGCAAACTCCTTTAATTCCTGCGCCATTATTGTATTGAGTGCAACGTTTGGACCCGATACTGACTGAGCACTTCCCAGCATTCTAAATTCAAACTTATTTCCGGTAAAGGCCATTGGTGAGGTTCTGTTACGATCGGTAGTGTCCTGCGAGATCTGAGGTAGCACATCTACTCCGATCTTTAGTTTCTTTCTACCACCATCCTGATAAGATTTTCCCTCCACAATAGCATCTACGATGGAGTTAAGTTCATCTCCTAGGAAAATCGAAATGATTGCAGGAGGTGCTTCCTGAGCTCCCAGTCTATGATCATTGCCTGCAGATGCCACAGTGCATCTGATAGTCTCCTGATACTCATCTATTCCCTTTATAAATGCTGCTAGAAATAGCAAAAATTGTGCATTCTGTGAGGGAGTATTTCCTGGTTTCAAAAGATTCTTCCCCGTATCTGTCTGAAGAGACCAGTTATCATGCTTACCCGATCCATTAACTCCGTCAAAAGGTTTTTCGTGAAGCAGACATACGAATCCATGTCTGTCTGCAACTTTTTTCATCATGTTCATGACCAACTGATTAGAATCTCCGGCTGTATTGGCATCTGAAAATATAGGAGCCATCTCATGCTGTGACGGTGCTACTTCATTATGCTTGGTCTTGGACAGAACTCCGAGCTTCCATAGTTCATTGTCCAGATCTTCCATATATGCTGCTACTCTTGGTTTTAGCTGTCCGAAATAATGATCCTCCAGTTCCTGACCTCTTGGTGGCTTATTACCAAAAAGTGTTCGACCTGTCATTCTAAGATCTTCTCTTTGATTAAATAATTTCTTATCTACGAGGAAATATTCCTGTTCCGGTCCACACTGAGCAGTTACTCGTGTGGTTTCATTATCTCCAAATAAGCGAAGTATCCTGACAGACTGTTTAGATACTGCATCCATAGAACGAAGTAATGGTATCTTTTTATCCAGTGCCTGACCTGAATATGATAGAAAAATAGTTGGTATATAAAGCGAATTATCCTTTACAAATGCATATGATGTAGGATCCCAGGCCGTATATCCTCTTGCCTCAAATGTTGCTCTCAATCCTCCTGATGGAAATGAAGATGCATCCGGCTCTCCCTTGATAAGTTCTTTTCCTGAAAATTCCATGTCGATCTTACCGCCACCTACCGAGCTGATAAATGAATCATGTTTCTCTGCAGTTACATCTGTCATCGGCTGGAACCAATGAGTATAATGGGTGGCTCCCTTTTCCATGGCCCACTGCTTCATAGCCTCTGCAATTTCATTGGCTGTTTCAAGTTCCAATGAAGTTTTGTCTGTTGTGCACTTCTTCCATGCTTTGTAACTGGCCGATGACAGTCGCTTTTTCATTGTTTCTTCATTGAAAACACAGCTTCCAAATAATTCCGGCAAATGCATTGCATCTTTTTCCATAGTAATTACCTCTTTCTATACAATCATGTGTTTTTACAGACCTGATTCTCCATAATTTCCCAGTACTCTTGCAGAGGGATCATTTACATTGCAGCCCTTCCACTTTTTATTAGGCATCCAGTAATCTTTGATCATTTCCGCCTGTCCGGGATAATATTCTTCGAATATCTCCCTATATAATAGACTCTCCTTGGTAAATGGCCTGCAATATTCATATTTCTTTATTTTTTCCTCATATTCAGAATCCGAATATTTTGCTTCGGCGTATTCTTTTATGTCATCTACCATGCTGTGACCTACTGCATCTGAGAATGCTGCTTTTTGCCTCCACAAAATATCATCCGGAAGTAATTTATCATCTTCAAATGCATGACGGAGCAGATATTTCCCCATATCATATTTATTCATCTTAATCTCAGGATCTATCGACATTACATACCTGACAAACTCTGTATCCCCAAACGGGACTCTGGCCTCTATACTGTTTGCAGAGATACATCTGTCTGCCCTTAGCACATCATACATATATAATTCATCGATACGCTTTTTCGATTCTTCCTGAAATGCATTGGCATCTGGAGCATAGTCAGTGTATTTATATCCAAAGAGTTCATCTGAGATCTCACCAGTCATGAGTACTCTTACATCTGTATTTTCATGTATCCATTTACAACAAATATACATTCCCATACTGGCTCTTATGGTTGTTATATCCCATGTTCCCAGTAGCTTGATAACATTAGGAAGCTCTTTAATGACCTGGTCTCTTGTCATAATGACCTCTGTATGATCAGATCCTATATATCCTGCTGCCTTTCTTGCATATTTAAGATCTATCGCATCCTCTTCCATTCCAATGGCAAATGTCCTAAGCTTCTTTCCCTTTTCTAAACGCTTGGCTGCGATTCCACATACCAGACTGGAATCCAATCCTCCCGATAAAAGGAATCCAAGAGGTGCATCGGCGCACATCCTCTCATCCACAGATTCTATTAGCCTCTCATGTATGCCTCTGCAGGCTGTTTCCACATCACTTGTCGAATACTTATCCACACCTGTAAGATCTATATATCCGATAAATTGTCCATCCATATAGTAATGTCCTGGTGGAAATGGTTTAATCTCATGACACAGATCTATCAGGTTACAGGCCTCTGATGCGAAAACAATCCCACCGTTTTCATCGTAACCATAGAACAATGGTCTGATACCGATCGGATCTCTGGCTGCTATGATCTGATTCTTATCTGCATCATATATGCAAAGAGCAAATTCACTTCCCAGTACCTGAAAAACCTTGGTTCCAAGTTCTTTATATAATGGGAGTATGATCTCACAATCACTTTGAGACCTAAATTTATATCCTTTTTTTATAAGATTGTCCTTTAGTCTATGGAATCCATAGATCTCACCATTACATACCAGCATATTCTGCCCCAGTGAAAAGGGCTGCATTCCTTCTTCTGTCAGACCCATTATGGCTAAGCGATGGAATCCCATATACCCAATTGGAGTCTCGATGAGCCTCGTCATGTCCGGGCCTCTTGGAATAGTTCTGTCAAAGCATTCCTCTAGTTTGTCAATCGCGATGCTTTTTTGGGATGTTGTTAAAATTGAGCACATATCTTTTTCCTTTTCTTTTGTATCCTCACCTTATTACGATCAATAAAGTGCTTTGCTTTTTCCATAGATGTCTAAATATGTAAAAAGGCGCAATCCGAGATCATTCCTCCCGATCAGCGCCTTTGCTGTTATATTACGTTTTTCACTATGCCTTGAGTTACATATTCGTATATCCCATCAGGTATTCGTCGACTTCTCTTGCTGCCTCACGTCCTTCTGAAATAGCCCATACCACCAGTGATTGGCCTCTATGCATATCACCTGCGGTAAAAACATTATCGTAATTTGTCCTGTAATGATTCTCTTCCGTGGCAACTGAATTACGATTGGTAAGCTGAAGTCCAAAGGCATTACTGATATAGTCTTCGCATCCTACAAATCCTGCAGCAATAATAAGAAGATCACACTTCAAATTCTTTTCAGAATCAGGTACCTCTATCATCTGTCGATTTTCAAATCTGACATTGTTGGTTTTAATCTCTGCCAGTTTTCCATTTTGAGTGATAATTTCCTTGACCGTGGTCTCATACTCTCTGGGATCATGACCGAAAACTGCTATTGCCTCTTCTTGACCATAATCAGTCTTTAGAACCTTGGGCCACTCAGGCCACGGATTATTTTCCTGCCTTACTATAGGTGGTTTCGGCATCATCTCTAGCTGAGTCACTGATTTTGCGCCTTGTCTGATGCATGTCCCGACACAATCATTACCGGTATCACCACCACCTACAATCACTACATCTCTATCCTTGGCACTTATCGGTTTCTCTTTTTCAGGATCTAACAAATGTTTTGTATTTGCTTTTAGAAAATCCACTGCATAATATATTCCATCTGTTTCATCAGCTCCTTCGATCCCTAGTGTTCTGGGTTTTTTGGCACCGCAGCATAGAACCACAGCATCATATTCCCTCATTATCTCATCCTTTGATATATCCACGCCAACGTTGATTCCGGTCTTAAATACAACACCTTCCTCTTCCATCAGCTTCTGACGTCTGAGTATCGCACCCTTGTCGAGTTTCATATTAGGAATACCATACATCAGCAACCCACCGATCATGTTTTCCCGCTCGATCACAGTTACCGTATGTCCCCTATGATTGAGCTGATCCGCTACTGCCAGTCCTGAAGGTCCTGAGCCTACTACAGCTACGCTTTTTCCACTTCTGACATCCGGAATACAAGGCTTCATATACCCCATTTCAAAGGCTTTTTCTATCAAGTACAATTCATTATCATGAATCGTAACACTGTCACCATCTCTCCCATTTAAGCATGCCTTTTCGCACAGTTCGGGGCACACCCTCCCGGTGAATTCCGGGAAATTATTTGTCTTTAATAATCTGCTAAGTGCATGCTCTATATGCCCATGATATATCTCATCATTCCATTCCGGGATCAGATTATGAAGAGGGCATCCTGTTACCATTCCACTTAATCTGATGGCTGATTGACACATCGGGACTCCGCAGTTCATGCATCTGGCTGCCTGTTTCTTCCTCTCCTCCTGGTCTAGTACATTATGAAATTCTTCATAATTTTTGATTCTATCCTTCGGAGCAAGGTTGTTATTCTCTCTTCTCTCGTATTCCAAAAATCCTGTTGGCTTACCCATTGCTTTTCTCCTTATATAGCACTTATTTCTTTGAAGGCTTCAAGTTCTGCATTCTCATGAGATATTCCCTGCTCCTCATATTTGCTGATGGCCACCAGAACCTTTTGATAATCCAAAGGTACTATTTTTTTAAAATGCGGAAGATACTCTGCAAAATCATTCAGAATGTTATTGCCAAGAACCGATCCTGTCTCCTTGCAATAATCCTTAAGTATATTCTTGAGCTCCTGAGTATCGTATTTCTCGGTCACTTCGTGCATAGTAACCATGTCCTTATTGATCCTCAGATATAGTGTATGATCCTTGTCCAGAACATAAGCCACGCCACCGCTCATTCCTGCTGCGAAATTCTTGCCTGTCATTCCCAGGATAACTGCACGTCCTCCGGTCATATATTCCAGTCCATGATCTCCGCATCCCTCGGCTACAGCTGTAGCTCCGGAATTTCTAACACAGAATCTCTCACCGGCTATACCGCATACATAGGCCTTGCCGGAAGTCGCACCATATAGTGCTACGTTTCCGATTATTATGTTTTCACTTGCCTTTAATGTACTGTTCTTCGGCGGAGTAACTATAAGCTTGCCTCCTGATAATCCCTTACCGAATCCATCATTGGCATCGCCTCTCAGCCTAAGAGTAAGTCCCTTCGGGATAAAGGCTCCGAATGACTGACCTCCGCCACCGATACAATCAACTATATAAGTATCTTCCTTTAGATTATCACCACAGGATTCCAGGATCTCAGATCCTAAGATCGTTCCTACTGTTCTATTTGTGGAAGAAACAAATATCATCTCCTCGTGTTTCTTTTTTTCTTCTATCTTTTTCCTGAATTTCGGGATCAGTTTCGACTCATCTATAGTTTTGTCCAATGCGAAATCATATACCGCCTCAGGATCAAAATGTCTCTTTTCGGCATTTGCATAGGATGGATCTATGATATTGTCCAGGTCTACCATTTCGGCTCTTCCTGTTATCAAATTATCCTTGACCTTTAGACAGTCACATCTGCCTACCATTTCCTCCACAGTTCTAAATCCCATTGATGCCATGAGTTCTCGCATCTCTTCTGCGATAAAATTCATGAAATTCATTACATATTCAGGTTTACCTCTGAACCTTTTTCTAAGGGTCTCATTTTGGGTAGCTACTCCAAATGGACATGTATCCATACTACAGACCCTCATCATCATGCATCCCATAGTAACCAATGGTGCAGTTGCAAATCCATATTCCTCAGCTCCGAGAAGTGCTGCGATCACTACATCTCTTCCACTCATCAGCTTGCCGTCAGTTTCTATTATCACTCGGTCCCTGAGTCCATTTTGGATCAGCGTATGATGTGCCTCAGTCAGCCCCAGCTCCCACGGAAGTCCTGCATTATGAATAGAGCTTGACGGAGCGGCACCGGTTCCTCCATCATATCCTGATATAAGTATGACCTGCGCACCTGCCTTGGCCACACCCGAGGCTATAGTTCCTACTCCTGCCTCAGATACGAGCTTTACTGATATCCTTGCCTTTCTGTTGGCATTTTTAAGGTCATATATCAGCTGTGCCAGATCCTCAATTGAGTATATATCGTGATGAGGTGGTGGTGATATAAGTGACACACCCGGCGTAGAATATCTGGTCTTGGCAATCCAAGGATACACCTTGGTACCGGGTAGATGTCCGCCCTCACCGGGCTTAGCTCCCTGGGCCATCTTAATCTGGATTTCTTTAGCTGATGACAGATATTCCTCTGTTACTCCGAATCTTCCTGATGCTACCTGCTTGATAGCAGAATTTTTCTCTGTATTAAATCGCACAGGATCCTCTCCGCCTTCTCCTGTATTGGACTTACCGCCAAGGCGATTCATAGCTATTGCCATACATTCATGGGCCTCTTTGGATATAGATCCGTAGGACATGGCTCCGGTCTTAAATCTCTTTACGATTTCTGATGCCGGTTCCACCTCATCTATTGGAATAGGCGTATTCTTTGGATCAAAAGTCAGAAGGCCACGCAAAGTATGAGGTGTATTGCCATCCACAAGTGTTGTATATTCTTTAAATCTCTGATAATCACCATTCTGTGTTGACTGTTGAAGGGCTATTATCGTCTCAGGATTATACAGATGATTTTCCTTGTCACTACCACTTCTAAGCTTATGGAATCCTACGCTGTCTAGGGAAGTATTTAGCCCTAGCCCCAGTGGATCAAAGGCATGATCATGTCTATAAACTACTCCCTCAGCGATTTCTTCCAGTCCTATTCCACCTACACGGCTCACCGTACCGGTAAAATATTTATCTATAACCTTGGTGCTTAGACCTATTGCTTCAAATATTCTGGCTGACTGATAGGATTGAAGCGTAGATATTCCCATCTTGGCTGCAATTTTAACTATTCCGCCTAAGATTGCCTTGTTATAGTCAGTTATAGCTGTATGATAGTCCTTATCCAGTATTCCGATATCTATAAGCTCTGCTATACACTCATGAGCCAGATATGGATTGATAGCTCTTGCTCCGAATCCCAACAGACATGCCATCTGATGAACATCTCTAGGTTCGCCGCTCTCTAGGATAATAGATACAGCAGTTCTCTTTTTGGTCCTTACCAGATGCTGCTCTACTGCTGAAACTGCCAGCAGAGACGGAATAGCCACATGGTTCTCATCTACTCCTCTATCCGACAATATAACTATGTTTGTTCCTGATGCATAAGCTCTATCTACACTTATGCACAGCTGGTCCAGGGCCTTTTCTAAAGATGTATTTTTATAATATAAGATTGAAATGACCTTTGTCTTAAATCCAGGCTGATCCAATGACTTGATCTTCATCAGGTCTACCCCAGTCAAAATAGGATCGTTGACCTCCAGGACTCTGCAATTGTCTCCCTTTTCTTCCAATAGGTTACCATCGGAGCCTATATAAACTGTAGTATCTGTAACTACCTTCTCACGAAGTGAATCAATAGGCGGGTTCGTAACCTGGGCAAATAGTTGTTTGAAATAAGAAAACAGTAACTGATGATGCTCCGAAAGAACTGCCAATGGCACATCATGTCCCATGGATGCTGTTGCCTCTACACTGTTTGTTGCCATCGGGAGGATCTGATCCTTGACATCTTCATAGGTATATCCAAAAACCTTGTACAGCTTGTCTCTCATCTCCTGTGTATGTTCAGGTATTTTCTTATTAGGGATCTTTAGTTTGCTCAGATGCAATAGGTACTGATCCAGCCACTCTCCGTAGGGATGTCTGCCAGCGTAATAACTCTTGCACTCTTTATCCGTAATAACTTTCTTTTTTACAGTATCTACAAGCAGTATCCGTCCCGGTTCCAGTCTTGCCTTTTTTACGATATGCTCAGGCTCTATATCCAGTACTCCAACCTCTGATGCCAATATCAGTCTGTTATCATCCGTAATGTAATATCTAGATGGTCGTAATCCATTTCTGTCAAGAGTAGCTCCTACCAAGTCCCCGTCGGAAAAGAGTATAGCTGCAGGTCCGTCCCAGGGTTCCATCATCGTTGCATAATAATGGTAGAAGTTTTTCCTATCCTCTTTCATAAAATTATTATGTTTCCAAGGTTCCGGGATCAGCATCATAAGTGAAAGCGGTAGATCCATCCCGTTCATATAGAAAAATTCCAATGTATTATCCAGCATAGCAGAGTCTGATCCTGAGTTATCCACTACCGGAAGTATCTTCTGAGAGTTCTCTTTTAGAAATGGTGAACTCATGGTCTCTTCTCTGGCCAGCATTCTGTCTATGTTGCCACGGATAGTATTAATCTCACCATTATGCGCAATCATCCTATATGGATGTGCTCTGTCCCAGCTAGGCGTAGTATTGGTCGAGAAACGTGAATGGACAACTGCAATTGCTGTCTCATACTCTTTTTTCTGTAAATCATCATAAAAGGCTCTCAGCTGATTCACTAGAAACATTCCCTTATATACTATTGTTCTGGATGAAAGTGAGCATATATATGTGTCTTCCGAGCTTTGTTCGAATTCTCGCCTGGTAATATATAGCTTTCTATCAAATTCCAAGCCTTTTTTAACAGATTCAGGTCTTGCCACAAATCCCTGCATTATATATGGCATACAATCTCTGGCCTTATCTCCCAGTATCTCCGGGTGAGTAGGTACTTCTCTCCATCCTGAAAATGTCATGCCATTCTTCTCTGCCATGACTTCAAACATTCTCATGGCAAAGTTTCTCTTTAGTTTATCCTGCGGAAAAAAGAACATTCCGACACCATAATCTCTTTCACTACCTATTTTTATCCCTGAGATTTTGGCTGCTTTTGAAAAGAACGAATGTGATATCTGAAGGAGAATACCTACTCCATCACCGACCTTACCTGTGGCATCTTTTCCTGCACGGTGTTCTAGTTTCTCAACTATTGTAAGGGCATCATCTAATACCTTATAGTCCTTATGTCCGTCGATATTAACTACTGTTCCGATTCCACATGCATCATGCTCTAATACGTCGTTGTATAGCATAGGTGGTTCCTCCTGTATGAATTGTTTCAATTGCTAATTATATAAGCAAAAGGGCGCTTAGAGACCTGTGTCCCTAAGCGCCCTTGCTTAATACAAGTAATATTATACCTAAAAAAAATTGTTGTCAACACAGATTATTTATGAACTGCTACACTCTTTAATATTTAATCAGTATGATTGTTACATTTTTTTACTTTTATTTTTAATCGAAGCTCCAACCAGTCCCAAAAACAATGGATGAGGTCTATCAGGACGGCTCTTGAATTCCGGATGGAACTGAACTCCTACATAGAAATCATTGGACTGAAGTTCTACAGTTTCCACAATGTAGTCATCCGGTGATGTACCACTTATCGTCATTCCTGCATTTTCCAAAACGTCTCTATAAGCATTATTGAACTCATATCTATGTCTATGACGTTCGCTTATTTCTTCTCTTCCATAGCAATCTCTTATTCTCGTATTATCTCTTAATTTGCATGGGTATGCTCCGAGTCTGAGCGTTCCACCCATGTTAACATGGCTGTTTTGATCTGGCAGGAAATCAATGACTTTATTCTCAGCACACTCATTGAATTCTCCTGAATCAGCATCCTTGATTCCAGCTACATTTCTGGCGAAATCAATAACCGCGATCTGCATTCCAAGACAGATCCCCAGATATGGCACATTATTCTTTCTGCAATAATCTGCAGTCAGGATCATTCCCTTTATTCCTCTGCTTCCGAATCCACCCGGAAGAACGATCCCATCGCAATTTTTGAGGGCATCAGCTACTGTTTCTTCTGATATATTCTCAGAATCGATCCATTCTATATTGATCTTAACACCATGATAGAATCCTGCATGGCGAAGTGCTTCTGCTACAGATAGATATGCATCGTGGAGTTCTGTATACTTTCCTACCAATCCAATATTAACCACATCAGAGGCCGCATTGACCCTGTCTACCATGTTTATCCATTCGGTAAGTTCAAGAGGACCTGCATCTATTTTGAGTTCACGGCATACGATTTCGGAAAAGTGACTCTTTTCCATCATTAGAGGGACTTCATATAGATTAGGAATGGTTCTGTTTTCTATTACGCAGTCAGGTCTGACATTGCAAAAAAGTGATATTTTCTTGAAGATGCTTTCTTCTAGTGGTTCGTCGCATCTAAGAACTATAATATCCGGTGTGATACCCATTCCCTGAAGCTCTTTTACGGAGTGCTGGGTAGGCTTGGACTTGTGCTCATTGGAGCCATGAATATATGGAACAAGAGTAACATGAATAAAAAGCGTATCTTCCTTATCTTGTTCCAGGCTTATCTGCCTTATTGCCTCGAGAAATGGCTGGCTCTCGATATCACCGGTTGTTCCTCCGATTTCTGTTATTACTACATCTGCATTGGTTTTTTCGCCAACTTCATATATAAAAGATTTAATCTCATTGGTGATATGGGGAATGACCTGAACCGTTTCTCCTAGATATTCTCCCCTTCTCTCCTTATTAAGTACGTTCCAGTACACTTTTCCGCTGGTGAGATTGGAGTATTTATTCAGATCCTCATCTATGAATCTCTCATAATGTCCCAGATCCAGATCTGTCTCTGTTCCATCCTCAGTTACATAGACTTCTCCATGCTGAAACGGGCTCATGGTTCCCGGGTCAACATTGATATATGGGTCCAGCTTTTGGGCTGCTACCTTTAATCCTCTGGCCTTTAATAATCTTCCCAGAGATGCTGCCGTTATTCCCTTGCCAAGACCTGATACTACACCACCTGTTACAAAAATGTGCTTTCTGTTCAAAATCGACCTCCTTTTTTCCTGTATTTACTGTTGCACTTCGTGCATTCTAACTAGTTGTTCTCGAGTATTTCCATACTCGGATCTGATAATAATATCCGCATTTACACAAAAAAAGTGTCTACGGACACGTAAAGGCTTTTATGGTCTTCACTGATCCGCAGACACCATTGTCCGCCCTGTATTTTTATCTTAAAAAGATTAATACCACGGCGGTGTATTGTCAAGATTTTTATATGTTTCTACTGTTTATTTTTCTTCCTTCTTATCTTCCGTTTTATCTGATCTGTCTCCAGCGTCCCTATCGAAAATCAGCGCTCCAATACCCATAGATGCGACTAAAATTGAACAGATTACATTAACTATTATATTTCTCATTTTTTTATCCTCTTTTTCAAAAACAATACAGAATTATTTATCTAATTGATTTATTGAAAAAGGATTCGATCCCGTTTGCCATCCTTTCGCCGGATGAACTGGATCAGACGTACCCATAGATAATCGACCTCTACAGCATGAACTGCATGGTAGAATCCCTTCTGAACAGATAGAACCACAAGTGCCCAAATAGCAGAAATGATCAGTAATAGATTCATATGGTCATTATCATTACTAACCGAATCAGACTGATATCTAATGGTTATTTTTTTCTGGACATTGGCCTCATTGGAAAATGGATGGGGATTATCTGCGCTGATAGATTCATGTCTCACATGATTCCAACTACCCTGTGAGATCATACCCGAATCAATATCTGCACTGATCTC
>JAGOLM010000107.1 GCA_017994075.1 Lachnospiraceae bacterium | reverse complement strand
GTCATATATCTTTTTATTGATATATAATATCGGATATCCATTTTCAAAAGGAATATTATGAGCCGTCACACCTAGGAATTTTGCTGTTCTAGTACTCTTATCCGCCGGAATGCCCTCACCTATTATAACTACATGTACTCCATTATCTGCCAGTCTGGTAATCAGATCTTCCGCCTCTTTTTGATCGTTATACTTAAAAGAAGCCAGATAAACCAGTTTAAATTTTTTCAGATAATCATAAGAATAATCCGACAGATTCTCTGATGAAGCCTCCAACATATCCGGATCATATATACAGGCCGCTGCCGCATTTCGTCCAATGATTATACCTGAGTATGTGTTTTTTGTCCCAAAGCTTTTATACTTTGTATCGAGATGATACAGGATAAAATTATAATTTTGAGCAATTTCTGTATAGTGCATATTTGTTGCTTCTTTATTCAACTTGCCCAGATCTTTGGATTTATTCTCCAAAAAGTTTATTTTAATAAGAACCGAATCTGCTCCCATAGTAAGACTTCTATTAAACAGATATGTGTAGCCGCCACACTCTGCCGCCTTATTTAGCAATACAATATTTTGTGCTGTAGCAGCAGATTGATACCCTGCTCCAAATACCTGTGCTACTCTTTTCTCATTTCCGGTTCCCCTTGTCAGAATATACTCACCCATAGAACCTGTCGTACTTCCGTCTATAAGAGCTATTCTCTGGGTCGTGACCTTTCTGGCAACATCCATAAGATCTGCTTTCTCAGTTTCTTCCAAACGAGTGACGGGGCTTGTAGGTACATCCACACGAAAGAAATTCAGAGACGGGATAATATCCAATACTATCAATCCTATAATTATAAATTGATATGGTCTCTTAAGGGTCTTCCACTGAACAATGCTATATAACACAAAGGCTATAGCTATAGATATAAACCTAAGCATCCAAAGAAATTGGCTGCCTGGAAGAGCTACTATAACCTGATACATAGTATTGCTGGTACATATAAGTATGATAAATGCAGTAATAAATCCGATCTTGGCTTCCTTTTTAGATACCAGAATACCGAAAATTGAAATTATAACGATTGAAAGTCCTATGTAAAAATATTCATTTGGATCCTTTAATCTGATAATCGGATTTACCGATCTAAAAAAGTTCTGAAAGAATCCCTTCATTACTTCGGATGAATCCATAGATGTGATTCCCCCTACCAGTGATGGTAATAGCCATATTCCGGGTAGGATATAACCAAGTGCCACTGCCAGAACCGTTTTTCTGGTTCTATGTCTGTTTATCCTCTTGATCCTTGCTACTAAAAGGAATAAAAGAATTGATAGTGCTACCATTCCTGCATAGCCGGAATGACACAATGTGATAAGTGAAAATATAACTATTATGCCTAGAAAGTTTTTCCATCTGACATTATTATTGCAACAACTTTTACCGAAATCAGCACTCTTAATAACATTTTTATCCTCAGCAAATAAATATTCATAAATATTATAAAAGAGAAGAGGTAGAAATACCATGGACAGGCTTCTCGGCAGGTTACCCTCGGAAAAAAGTGCAAAAAGGTTATTCGGGATAAAGAACCATAAGATTCCAAGCAGCCCACATAAAAATGTGCGTTCCTTCTTCATTCCAATATACAGCCATGACAAAGCACCACATAAAAACACAAGTCCTGCAAATAATAAGTACCCGTTAAATATTGATCCTCTTCCAATCTCAATGCAAATAGCTATGACATAAACCGGAAGCGGAGCCCAGAATCTCATCATCTGAACACCGTTATACCAATCAGGATCAAAAAGTGGCCAAAAATCACCATCCTTGATATGCTCATACAATACCTGTCCCTTATATAGATGGGCAAAGGTATCCGAGCCTGTTGGATAATTACCATTTTGATACAAAATCGATATAATTAATACTGTAAGCCCACAAAAGACAGGCAAAAACAATAACGCTATTATATGCTTCTTTTTCATCAAAGACCTTTCTTCATGATCTTGTCAGCAACCGAATCCACAAGATCCGTTATCTTTTCATCTGATCTTTTTTCAATATGAGAGATAAAACGCTCATTTTTTTCAAAAGACAAAATATAACTCCTGGTTGGTGTCTCTGAGGCTTCCAACCTGATCAGATCACCTCCGCAATCTGCTATAACATCTTTTAAATCCATGATAAAATCTTCTGCCATATTTTCCAATGTGGGCTCTATTTTATCAAAGGGTGCTATTTCATTTATCAGTCTGTTCTGGTATTTATCAAAATATTTTTCCACTACTTTTTCAAAGTTATTGAAACTGACAAACTCATTGTTTTCCGTCATGATATCCAAAGTGTATTCCCATGTATGAGGATGAGCATCGCCTTTTTTACCATTGATGGTTATGTAATGATTGGCATTCAGATAAAATTTAAACTTGTATTCTCTATATAATACTGTATTTAACATGATCTGCACTCTTTCTCGAATCTTTCGAATTCCACGCTGAGACTGTTTTTAGATACAGAAGTGTCATATTCACGCCATTTCACATTCTTATAATAAGAATCTATCCTTGCCAGAGCATTTTCAGATTCATCCAGTGTATATCTCACAAACAGGATCATAAGATCATGTTCTCCATAGTAGAATTTAAGCACTTCATTATCTAATCTGTTAGATGATGCATTTAAAAACATATCTCTTTTTTTATCATCTTCAAATTCTATTCTGCAGAAAACGATCCTGTTCAAGTCCTTATCCTCAAAAGAATCTATGAACTTTTTCAGGACAATGTCCTGATATACATTCCACTTGGATCCGAACATATTATCCAGTTTATTCTCTTTATTAATTGCCTCCAGCTTGAGATTCAGCGTCATTATCTGCTGCTGCTTAGCCTGTATAATGATATTTTGCTGCTGTAACAGGATAATCGCGATGACTGTTACTATTATAAACATTCCGATAATTACTACCCACAGTATCTGAATAGCGGTTTTTGCCATCAGATATGTATTGTTATCCAAAATTATCGATTCATCAGTTAGAAGACATAATTTATATTCTTTGCCATTATAGGAAAATGATGAGCCTGAGGCCACGTATTTTTCGTTATTTAAGCCAATATAAGCATGTACTATATGATCCTTGCTAAGAGCCTTTAAAAATTTTCTGGCAGAAGCCGTATTGAACACCGTGGCTGGTGATACGCCCTTATATTTGTTGGTTTCCAGTACATTTTTGACATACACAACTGATTGGTCTGCTTCCATTGTCCAATAGGTCTTGTCACTATTATCCAGCGTTCCAAGGATATTCTGTATGATGTCATAATTACTTCTATCCGCTTGCAGATTGATCTGTTTATTGATTATCTTCACATAACCATCCTGCTGATTGGCATATATACTAAAAATACTTTTCTCATA
>JAGOLM010000106.1 GCA_017994075.1 Lachnospiraceae bacterium | reverse complement strand
TAGATGACATTTTGGATATTGAGGGTAGCTCGGATAAAACCGGCAAATCTCATGGTCAGGATGAGAAAAACAACAAGACTACATATGTGTCTTTGACAGGATTGGATAAAGCAAAGGAAGATGTACAGTGGCTCACAGAGGATGCAATGGGTATTTTATCCAACATTTCCGGAGACAGCACATTTTTAAAGAAACTAATGCAATATCTGACATCCAGAGAAGCATGATGGAGCATAAAATATGATTCTTGAAAAAATAAATACTCCGAATGATATAAAGAAATTGTCACCGGAGGAGCTTCCTGTTCTCGCAACCGAGATCAGAGAATTTCTAATAGAAAATCTTTCTGTTACCGGCGGACATCTGGCTTCGAATCTGGGATCTGTAGAGCTTACGATTGCTCTTCATTTAATTATGGATTTCCCGGAGGATAAGCTTATTTTTGATGTAGGTCATCAAAGTTATACACATAAAATCTTGACCGGGAGGAAGGGTGATTTTAAGACCCTTAGGTCTTATGGCGGCTTATCCGGTTTTCCAAGTATAAGTGAGAGCAAATCAGATGCTTTTGGTACAGGTCACGCATCTACTTCTATATCAGCAGGCCTAGGAATGGCTTATGCGAGAGACATTACCGGGGCTGATTATAAAGTTGTTTCCGTTATAGGAGATGGTGCACTTACTGGCGGTCTGGCATTGGAAGGTATTAATAATTCTTCTGCACTTAAATCAAATCTTACAATAATTCTAAATGATAATAAAATGTCCATTAGCCCTAACGTAGGGGGAATGAGTCAGGAACTGTCCAAGCTTAGGACGAGTCCTAAGTACACAGATCTCAAATATGATATCACAGCTTCTTTGGAGAAAATCCCAGTTTATGGTGAGAAGCTGGTTGCTAATATAAGAAGAACCAAAAATGGTATGAAACAGTTATTTGTACCTGGAATGCTCTTTGAAGAGATGGGTATTATGTACCTCGGTCCAGTTGATGGACATGATGTAAATGCCATGGTCAGAATGTTTAGACGAGCACTGTCATATAAAGGTGTTGTACTGGTTCACGTCGTTACCCATAAGGGCAAGGGATATGCTCCGGCTGAGAAGCACCCGGCTCGTTTTCATGGAACTGCACCGTTTGATCTGGAGACTGGTATCCCCAAAAAGAAATGTCAGCCGGGATATACGGATATTTTCTCTACAGTAATGAAGAAAATGGGACAAAGAGATGATAAGGTCGTTGCCATTACAGCTGCAATGGAAGATGGAACCGGACTTCGTCGATTCCATAATTCGTTTCCTGAGAGATTTTTTGATGTAGGTATCGCGGAGGAACATGCGGTTACATTTGCAGCAGGACTGGCTACCCAGGGATTAAAACCGGTATTTGCTGTATATTCTACATTTTTACAGCGCGCATATGATGAACTACTTCATGACGTATGTCTTCAGAATCTTCATGTTATTTTTGCCATTGACCGAGCAGGAATCGTGGGAACAGATGGAGCGACACATCAGGGAATATTTGATCTCTCATATCTTCTGACTATACCCAACCTTACTGTCATGGCTCCGAAGAATAAGTGGGAGCTGTCAGATATGGTCAAGCTTGCATTATCTATGAATGGACCTGTGGCAATCAGATATCCCAAGGGAAATGCGTATCAGGGACTAAAGGAATACAGAGAGCCTCTTAGGCTTGGTAAGTCAGAGGAGATCTATAGCGGTCATTCAGTTTTATTGTATGCGATCGGATCAATGGTTTCAGTTGCAGAGGAAGCGAGAAATCTTCTATTGGAAAAGGGATTGTCGGTTACTCTTTGCAACGCGAGATTTGCAATGCCTTTGGATAGGCATTATCTGATAGATGCAAAGAATAAGTATAATTTAATAGTAACGCTTGAGGAAAATGTCTTAAGTGGCGGATTCGGAGAACATGTTACCGAGTTTCTTATCCAGGATAAATACAAGGGTGAGATAATGAATATTTCAATTCCAACAGAGTATGTAACTCACGGCAATCGTGATCTGTTATTAAGTAGATTAGGACTCGATGCAGTTTCTGTAGCAGACAGAGTCTATAGAGCATATAAAAAAACCATAGAATAATAAGGTACATGATGAAAGAAAGACTTGATGTTTTATTAGTCAAAAAGGATATTTTTCAGTCAAGGGAACAGGCCAAGACAGCCATTATGGAAGGAAATATTTTCGTAAATGGTAATCGTGAAGATAAGGCCGGAATGAAGTTCAATGAGGATAGCGAAATAGAGTTCCGTGGTAAGGTTCAAAAATATGTGAGCCGTGGTGGACATAAGCTAGAAAAGGCTATGAATTCATTTCCGATAGATCTTAATGGTCTTATCTGCATGGATATTGGTGCATCTACAGGAGGATTTACCGATTGTATGCTTCAAAATGGAGCGAAAAAGGTCTATGCAGTTGATGTAGGTTATGGTCAGTTTGCCTGGAAGCTTCGTACGGACGAAAGAGTCGTATGTATGGAAAAGACTAATATTCGTTACGTTACAGAGGAGGATATTAAGGACAAGATAGATTTTGCATCTTGTGATGTTTCTTTTATTTCTCTGACTAAAATATTGGCACCGGTTAGAAAGCTGTTAAGCGACAATGCTGAAATGGTATGTCTGATCAAGCCTCAGTTTGAGGCAGGACGTGAGAACGTCGGTAAACACGGAGTTGTTCGTGAGGCATCTGTTCAAAGAGATGTGATCAATATGATACAGAGCTTTGTACTTAGTCATGGTTATGATATATTGGGATTGGATTACTCACCTATTAAGGGACCGGAAGGCAATATTGAATTCTTGATCCACATCCGTAAGAACCAGGATGAAGTTAGCGATGAAAACATTAATAAGGCATCTGCTGTAGATACGAAAAAAGAGACAAGCGTTGATGCTGTTGATATAGAAGAATCGGTTGGAATCATAGGAGGAGTTGACGCAGATGCAGTTGTTACAGCAGCACATGCGGCATTAGATAAGTGATTTGAAGAATTTTTTTATTGTCACAAGATCCGAAGATAAAAGCAATCTGGAGCTTATTCGGAGTATACAGGAGATGATCAAAAAAAGAGGTGGAATATCCGATTATGGGGTTTATTCCAAAAATGTTGATTCAGTTCCTAATATACCAAAGGATACGGAGTGCATGATTTCCGTTGGCGGAGACGGAACATTGGTCTTTGCTTCCAAGCTTGCCATGAGACAAGGTATTCCAATAGTTGGAGTTAACCGAGGTCATCTAGGATTCTTGTGTGATCTGGATGATTCTACTGTGGAAGCTGCGATAGACAGTCTTTTTTCAGATGATTACGAGACAGAAGACCGGATGATGTTACGAGGCAGCATCAATATGGATGGCAAGGAATATGTCATAGAAAGTGCGCTTAATGACATTTCTATTGCTGCCGGACGTGATATGAATATGATCACGCTC
>JAGOLM010000008.1 GCA_017994075.1 Lachnospiraceae bacterium | reverse complement strand
GCCAGCGATATATTTGATTCCAGTCTTATCCAGGATATGAAGGACATGATATCGTCAGTGTCTGACGCAATTGCAGCTTATGATAAGGTAGATAAGCTTAAAGGGATGAAGACCGAAGTTCAGTTCCAGGATCCTGCGACACAGGCAAATCTGGATAAATGGATAAGTTCGGCTTCTCGTGAAATGGATTTTGCCAATTCCAATCTTCAAAAGATATTTAATAAGGAAATAGGCAGATCAAAAACATATGAGGATAAGCTCAGTCTGTCACTTACAGATCTTGGATGCCGCGCCGACCAGCTGTCAATGACCAAAAAACAGATGTCGGATCAGCAGGAGACGATAGAAGACCTTCAGTCCAAGAACGATGATTACGATCTGTCTGAAGTGGCATTAAAATATACTGCGGCATATACTGCTTACAAATCATCACTTACAGCAGCAGGAAAACTAGGCGATATGACGCTTTTAAATTACTTGTAAAAGTATTATAATTGAGTAAATCGTTGTAGCTTATAGAGAGGGCTTAATAATGAAAGCAAGCACAAGGCTATTTGGGAATATTGATATTGAGGATGACAAGATTCTTATTCTTGAAAACGGTATCATAGGATTCCCTGATATGAAGAAGTTTACACTTATTTATGACAATGAAAGTGGCGATCAGCAGTCTATTATCTGGCTTCAGTCGATGGATGAACCGCACTTCGCAATGCCGGTGTTGTCACCTGGTCTTGTAAAACCGGATTATAATCCGATGGTTAATGATGATCTTTTGGCACAATTAGGTGAATTTAATAATGAAGATCTTGTAGTACTTGTTACTCTAAAGGTTCCGGCGGATATTAAGGACATGACAGTTAATCTGAAGGCTCCGATTATTATTAACTATGCTAACAAGAAGGGCGCTCAGATTATAGTTGAGAACGAGGATTATCCTGTTCGTTACCCCATTTACGATATTTTACAGAGTATAAAAGAGGAGGCGAACAAATAGGATGCTAGCTTTATCTAGAAAAAAGGGTGAATCCCTGATAATCAACAATAATATAGAAGTAATGATCCTTGAGACTCACGGAGATCAGGTTAAGATCGGAATCTCTGCTCCCAAGGAAGTACCTATTTATCGTAAGGAAGTATATCTTCAGATTCAGAAGGAAAATGAGGAAGCAGGTGTTACTGATAGACTTGCTGAGATCAATAGCCTTCTTGGCGGCAGAAAAAAAGCCGATGACCAGAAAAAAAACTAATATTAACTTACCCAAATAGAGTCTGTCGGATTTTTTTGTCCGGCAGACTAATTTTTTTTATATACAATCCGATATAGTGATTAGAAGAATATTATTTTAGATTCTCGTTCGGAAAACGGGATCAGTACATGGAAGTACAAGGAGGTCCAAAGAAATGACGGTTATAAATACATCAAATCCAATAGCCAACAATTCTTACTCTTTAAGCTCGGATGCAGGAGTCAGGCTAAGCAATACTGTATCGGCGACGACGGGTGATGTGACGGAAACGACCCATGAAAAGGCTGTTCCGGTTAACACCGGTCTTCATAGAGTTCAAACGAACGAAGAAGGCAAAAATAACGTTGACGTCAAAAGAAGCGCTAGCCAAGAGCAGATCAAGGAAGCAGTGGATACTATTAACAAAAGTATGCCCAATACAGAAGCTATTTTTGGAATTCATGAAAAGACCAACAGAGTGATGATCAAAATAATTGATAAAGATACGCATAAGGTCATCAAAGAATTTCCACCGGAAAAGACTCTCGATCTTATTGCCAAGGCATGGGAGTTGGCTGGAATATTGGTCGATGAAAAGCGCTAGAGTATAGAGCAGTAAAGGAGGAAAAACAATGTCATCTCCAATTAGAATGTCAGGTATGACAAGTGGACTTGATACAGAAAGTATCGTTAAGGCCTTAGTGTCGAATTATTCGAATAAAGTTACAAAGTATACAAAGGAAAAGACAGAACTAGAGTGGAAACAGGATTCTTGGAAGGAAGTTAACACCAAGGTCTATGGACTATACTCATCTATAGGTAATCTGAGACTTTCATCAGCTTATACTATGAGGACTGCAAGCAGTTCAGATCCATCAAAAGTTTCTGTTAAGGCTTCTTCGACTGCACCAGTTGGTACTCATTCACTTGAGGTATCAAATCTTGCAAGAAGTGCATATCTTACCAGTTCTAAAATTGGAAAAAGAGTAACAACCGATGGAACTAATACTGTAACTACTTATGATACGATCAGACCAGATACCAAGGTCTCTGATATTAAGGATGCATCTGGAAACCCTTTATTCTCCGGAGACGGTGTTGTAAAGGTAACGGTTGACGGAAAAGAGACTGAAATACCGGTAAGCTCAGATATAACAGTTGAGAAATTCGTAGCTGGCATTGCCAGCGCAGGATTAAATGCCAGTTATGATGAAAAAAATCAGAGAATCTTTGTCAGTGCAAAGGAAAGCGGTGCAGCTCATTCATTTAGTATAGCACCAGCATCGGGTGATACCAATGCAACGAAATTGCTAAGTGCACTTGGACTTGGAAGCACAGCATACAGCGATGGAGACGGAATATATAAGGATGCATCAGGAAATGCCATTGTGGATGCTACCGAAATGGCACATATGGTAAATGCATCTGATGCTAAGTTTATCCTTGATGGAGCTGTTTATACATCGGAAACAAACAGCACAACGGTAAATGGCCTTACCATCAATGCTACAGGAATCACTAATCAGCCTGTTTCGATCACCACCAATGCTGATACACAGGGACTTTATGACAAGATCAAGGATATTTTGTCTCAATATAATGATGTTATCAACGATCTTACTGCGAGATACAATGCTCCTTCATCTAAGGGATATGAACCCCTTACAGATGATGAGAAAAAGGCAATGTCAGAGTCTCAGATTGAGAAATACGAAAATAAGATCAAGGATGCATTGCTTAGACGTGATGGAACAGTAGATTCACTTATGTCCGCAATGACCAACTCAATGTCAAAATCCTATGATGTAAATGGTAAGACCTATTCTCTTACCACGTTTGGAATTCACACTCTTGGAATATTGAATGCCAATGACAATGAACAATCAGCTTACCATATTGACGGAGATACTGAAGACTCTAGTACCAGTGCCAATAAGGATAAATTGATGTCTGCCATTACAGAGGATCCGGACGGTGTCATGGGATTCATGCAGCAGCTGTCAAGTGGTCTGTACTCCAGCCTTGATATTAAGATGAAGAGTACTTCCATGAATAGTGCTTATACCGTCTATAACGATAAAGATATGAAGAAACAGGTTACAGACTATACCAAGCTGATAAAAGATTGGCAGGATAAGGTAGATTCTATGGAGGATTATTATTACAACAAGTTTTCTAAGATGGAGTCGGAACTTACCAAGCTTAAAAGCAGTTCAAGCGCGGTCACAGGAATGACAGGAGCGTCATAATAAGTTTTGCCTGAAATAAGCTAATCGAGGAGGGATTCATATGAATGCAGCAAATGGATATGCAGCATATAAGAACAGCAAAGTGATGACAGCTTCACCGGCAGAACTTACGCTTATGCTTTACGATGGTGCTATTAGGTTCTGTAATATAGCAATGAGCGCCATTGATGAAAATGATATTCAAAAATCACATACAAATATTAGAAAAGCTGATGCTATTTTGGAAGAGTTCCAGCTCACACTGGATCATAAATATGAGGTAGCGGAAGATTTTGACAAAGTGTACAAATACCTAAGAGAACGGCTAATGTGGGCCAATGTCAAAAAAGATAAAGAAATCTTAGAAGAGGTATTGGTTCACCTTCGCACCATGAGAGATACATGGAAGGAAGTAATTGATAAAACCAAAATCGGAAGTGAAAATACAAATGGAAGCGGAAATGGAAATGGTACAGCCTGATTCGTTTGAAAGATTTACACATAGAGTATTTAGACAGCAAGAACGGACATTTTGTATGGTGCCCGTTCTTTTGAGCATCAGTAGATAGAAAACAACTTTGAGTAAAATAGAGACTGGAAAACGGGGAAAAATCATGACGGAAAATAATTACGTTGTAATGCTTAGAGAGAGTCTGGAAAAGAAAATAGAGATTTTAAATGAAATACATATTGAGAACCTGCACCAAAAAGAGGTTCTTAAAGACCCGTTATCTACTCCGGACGAATTGAAAGAGACGATCGATAGAAAAGATAAGCTTATAGACGTAATAAATGCACTGGACAATGGATTTCAACAGATGTATGAACGCGTAAAAAAAATACTTGATGTGGATAGAGCATTATATACTGATGAGATTGCTAAAATGCAGAATCTTATTTCTGAACTTACAGCCCTATCAGCAACAGTTCAGGCTGAAGAACTTAGAAATAAGGATCTTGCTACAGCAAAATTTGCACAAGTTCGTGCCCAGGCAAAAAAAGTAAATAGTTTGCAAGGTGCTGTCAACTCATACAATCAGAATATGGGGAAATTAAATGTCGTAGACCCACAGTTTCTAGATAAGAAAAACTAATAGTCAGACAATTTGACGAAAATACCTAAAGAATAATAAAAAGGTAGTGACTTTCCCCTAAAATTGATGTACGATGTAAAAGTATAAATGGATAAATACGCTTACTCATAATTTTCATGGAGGAAAGGAGGTTCGTCATGGCAGCTATAGATACAGTTTATAATTATTACCTGACTACATATGGTAAGACGAATACTTCTTCTCGCTATGAATCTCACAAGAAGAGTGAGCTTAGAGATATTTACAATCGTATCGTCAAGACTAATAAAGAAGAACCCTTATACAAGATCAACATGAACGATGACGCTGAGAAATTTGTCATCGATCTTAAAGAAGAAGCCAGAAGTGCCAAGAACATTACCTCGGCTTTATTAGGCGACGGCAAAGGAATTGAGGGAGTATTCAATCAAAAGATCGCGACATCGTCACAGGAAGACAAGGTCTCGGTAGAATATGTGTCAGATAACAACACCGCTGAAGCTGCTCCGTTTGAACTCGGGGTTAAGAGACTTGCGACTCCTCAGGTGACAATGGGTAATTTTTTAAAGAGCTCAGGTAGAAGCTTCGAGGTAGGTAATTTCTCGTTTGATATGGATACACCTCAGAACTCCTACGAATTTCAGTTTGAAACTGATGGCTCGGAAACCAATCTGGACATTCAAAAGAAAATCGCCAGACTTATGAACAGATCTGAAATAGGAATCAAGGCTGATGTTGTAAGCAGAGGAGACGGAACCAGCGCTCTTAAGATCACATCCAAACAGACAGGCCTTGCCGGAGGCGAAGATTTCTTATTTAAGATTCAGTCAGGATCATCATGGAATGAGGTTCATGCCCTTGGCATAGACAGGATTACCGAACCGGCAGGAAGCGCCATATTCACTCTAAATGGCAAGGAACACAAAGCACTTTCCAATGATTTTACGATAAATAATGCATTTGAGATTTCTCTTAGCGGAGTTACAAAAGAGGACAATCCGGTTAAGATTGGTTTTAAGGCTAACGTAGATTCTGTGGGAGATAGCGTAGAACGACTTACTAATGCATATAACTCGTTCCTGAAGCTTGGAAAAAAATATTCTGAAACTAATGGATATAATAGACTCAGCAATGAGATCACCGGTATATGGCATACTATGGGAGAAAAGCTGACAGGTAACGGAATTGAAGAAGAAGCGGATGGAACTCTTACGGTAAACCGTGACAAGTTAGGCGAGAGAATAACTGGAGAGAACAAGGAAGAGACGTTCCAGAGTCTTAACAGCTTTAGAAATGCAGTTTCGATGGAAGCAGAAAAAGTTTCTGTGAATCCTATGAAATATGTAGATAAGCTGGTTGTGGAATACAAAAATCCGGGACGTACATTTGCTGCACCGTATGCTTCGAGCTTATATGCAGGACTGATGATAAATGAAGGATTGTAAGAGAAGACCGACGATTATACGGTCTTCTTTTTTGCCATGAAACATGGTGAGAAAATTGTTGACATAACCCATATCGCCGTGATACAGTATAACGGCGATGGAACTAAGGTCTTTTTTTTATGCCTAAAAAGTGGCTGAAAAAGATCTAAAAATTAACAGTGGAGGTGGAAGTTGTGCGTACAAAGATAACATTGGCATGTACAGAATGCCAGCGCAGGAATTACAATCTTACCAAAGAAAAGCGCAACCATCCTGAGAGGATGGAAGTCCGCAAGTATTGCCCGTTCTGCAGAAAGCATACTTTACATAAAGAGACAAAGTAAAGGAGCGCAGAATTATGGCTAAAGAAGGTAAGAAGATATCAACTTGGTTTGAGGATCTCAAGACGGAATTCAAGAGAATTATCTGGCTTGATAGAAGCACAGTTGTTAAACAGACTACAGCGACAGTTATTGCATCTGTAATCGTCGGACTTCTGATAGCAGTTCTGGACATGATCTTTAAGAATGGAATTGATATTTTGGTAAATCTGTAATGGAGGCTATTTTCAATGGCAGAAGCTATGTGGTATGTCGTTCACACTTATTCGGGATATGAGAATAAGGTTAAGACGAATATTGAAAAAACAATCGAAAACCGTCATCTTGAGGACCAAATTCTAGAAGTTCGCGTCCCTATGATAGATATCATGGAGATGAAGAACGGAGCTAGAAAACAGGTTTCTCATAAAATGTTCCCAGGCTATGTTCTCGTAAACATGGTAATGAACGATGACACCTGGTATGTAGTTAGAAATACCAGAGGCGTGACGGGCTTTGTTGGCCCCGGAAGCAAACCGGTACCACTCACAGAAGCAGAGATGAGACCGCTTGGCATCAGCCATGAGGAAAAGGTGGAGGTCGACTTCACCGTCGGAGATATAATCTCGGTTACCGGTGGTGTATGGAAAGATACATCAGGTGTCATTCTTGAGATGAACCCCGGCAAGCAAACCGTTACGATCAATGTCGAATTATTCGGCAGAGAGACACCCGTTGAGATTTCATATGCGGATGTCCGTAAGGAAGATTAAAATTTAGGAGGAATTATAATGGCTAAGAAAATTGAAGGCTACATTAAGCTTCAGATTCAGGCCGGTAAAGCAACACCGGCGCCGCCTGTAGGTCCTGCACTAGGCCAGCATGGCGTTAATATCGTTGAATTTACAAAGCAGTTCAACGCTAAGACCGCTCAGATGGGAGATACAATCGTACCTGTAGTTATTACAGTATACGCTGATAGAAGCTTTAGCTTCATCACAAAGACTCCTCCTGCTGCAGTTCTTATTAAGAAAGCAGTAGGCCTTAAGAAAGGTTCAGGCGAACCTAACAAGACAAAAGTCGGCAAGATCACAAATGCTCAGGTAAAAGAAATAGCTGAGACAAAGATGAAAGATCTTAACGCATCAAGCGTTGAATCAGCTATGAGCATGATCGCCGGAACAGCCCGTTCTATGGGTGTAGAAGTAGTAGACTAATCCATCGCAGGATAACAGGTAAATAATTTTAAACGTGGGAGGGATTTTATATCCCGACCGTACCACAGGAGGAAAATATGAAACACGGAAAGAAATATCTTGATGCCGCAAAAGCGTATGACAAGTCCGTTCTTTATGATCTCTCCGATGCAGTTGCTCAGGTTAAGAAAAACGCTGTAGCAAAGTTCGATGAGACAATAGAAGCACATATCCGTACAGGATGTGATGGACGTCACGCTGATCAGCAGATCAGAGGAGCAGTTGTACTTCCTCACGGAACAGGCAAGACTGTTAGAGTACTTGTCTTCGCTAAGGGAGAAAAGGCTGATGAAGCAACAGCAGCAGGCGCTGATTTCGTAGGCGCTGAGGATCTTATGACTAAGATTCAGGGCGGCTGGTTTGACTTCGACGTAATTGTAGCTACACCAGACATGATGGGACTCGTTGGACGTATCGGTCGTGTACTTGGACCTAAGGGCCTTATGCCAAACCCCAAGGCAGGAACAGTTACAATGGACGTTACTAAGGCAATCAATGATATCAAGGCAGGTAAAGTTGAATACCGTCTTGACAAAGCCAATATAATTCACGTAACAATCGGCAAGGCTTCCTTCACAGAAGAGCAGTTATCCGACAACTTCCAGGCTTTAATGAGTGCAATTATCAAGGCTCGTCCTAGCACAGTAAAGGGTTCTTATCTTAAGAATGTTACTATCGCTCCCACAATGGGACCCGGAGTAAGACTTAACCCTTCTAAGCTTCAGGCTGAGTAATTGATACACTGATTTTGAAATCAGTTATTGACACTTATATAAATTAGTGATATTTTAAATAAGCTATACCGAAGACAGCAGGTGCCCAGTGGGCCTAACGTATACCTGCCGAGGCTGTACTATTATTAGAGAATACATGCCTCTCTGCCGTTCGGTGGAGAGGCATTTTTTATCCCTCATATAGTAAGGATATTAGGCCTCAGATACATTATGATAAGGAGGTAAGTTTAGTGGCAAAAGTTGAATTAAAGCAGCCTGTAGTTAAGGAAATTGCTGAGAACATCAAAGACGCCCAGTCAGTTGTAGTTGTAAACTACCGCGGACTTACTGTAGACCAGGATACACAGCTTCGTAAGAATCTACGTGAAGCTGGAATTGTATACAAGGTTTACAAGAACACGATGATGAATTTCGCGTTCAAAGGAACAGAGCTTGAAAGCCTTTCAGATACCCTTAATGGACCTAGCGCAATTGCTATTTCCAAGGGCGACGCTACAGCACCTGCAAGAATTATTGCAGAATTTGCAAAGGGAGCACCTACTCTCGAGATCAAAGCTGGAGTTGTAGAAGGTACATTTTACAACAAGGAAGACATGGAGCAGATCGCTAAGATCCCTGCAAGAGAAGAGCTTCTTTCAAGATTGCTTGGATCTATGCAGTCACCTATTACAAACTTTGCTCGTGTGCTTAATCAGATCGCTGAAAAAAGCGGAGAAGCTACACCTGCAGAAGAAGTTAAGGCTGAAGAAGCTGCAACTGATGAAGCAACAGCAGAAGAGAACACTCCTGTTGAGGAGTAATTCTCATTATCTAAAAACTGATACGGAAACGGAATCAGTAGTTTTTAGTTAGAATACGATGTAGCCGCATGACGGCAAAATTAATTAAATGGAGGATACAATCATGGCAAAGATGACAACAGATGAATTTATCGCTGCTATCAAAGAGCTTTCTGTTATGGAACTTAACGATCTTGTTAAGGCTTGTGAAGAAGAATTTGGCGTTTCTGCAGCAGCAGGCGTTGTAGTTGCAGCAGCAGCTGGAGCTGGCGCTGGCGCAGCTGAGGAGAAGGATGAGTTCGACGTAGAGCTTACCGAAGTTGGAGCAAACAAGGTTAAGGTTATCAAGGTTGTTCGTGAGCTTACAGGACTTGGCCTCAAGGAAGCAAAGGAAGTTGTTGACGGAGCACCTAAGATGGTTAAAGAAGCCGTTGACAAGGCATCAGCTGAAGATGCTAAGGCTAAGCTTGAAGAAGTTGGAGCTAAGGTTACACTTAAATAATAAATACAGATTGCAAAGTGATCATGTTGATTTTTATATAAAACGATATGAACTTTGAATCTCATTTTTTAAGCGACAAAAATGCTGAGCATTTTTGGAGTCTAGTCCCCAAAAAGACTACATTCATTTTGGATGTAGTCTTTTTTTTGTTGTATTTATAAAAAAACATTGACATAACATTGACATTTATTGTATATTATACGTTGCTTTACTATCGGGTATTGTGGATTTTTATAGCGACATATAATACCCATTAATATTGTAACTGTTGATTTTATACGAGAGGTGGAACGTAAATGGATGAACATATTATGCGTCCGGTGAAATCAGGAAAAGGCCTCAGAATGAGCTTTGCTCGTAACAAGGAAGTCCTGCAGATGCCGAATTTTATAGAAGTCCAGAAGGATTCCTATAACTGGTTTCTGAGAGAAGGGTTAAAAGAAGCGTTTGCTGATATTTCCCCGATAACTGACTACAGCGGGCATTTGAGCCTTGAATTTACTAATTTCAAGTTATGCACTGATGATATCAAGTATACGATTCCAGAGTGCAAAGAACGTGACGCCACCTATTCTGCACCTTTAAAAGTAAAGGTCAGATTATATAACAGAGAGACTGACGAGATTAATGAGCAGGAAATCTTCATGGGAGATCTTCCTCTTATGACAGAGACTGGCACCTTCGTTATAAACGGAGCTGAGCGAGTTATCGTATCTCAGCTTGTCCGTTCTCCTGGTATTTATTATGGTATTGATCATGATAAAATAGGTAAGAGACTTTTCTCATGTACTGTAATTCCCAACAGAGGAGCATGGCTTGAGTATGAAACAGATTCAAGCGATGTCTTTTATGTAAGGGTTGACCGTACTAGAAAGGTACCTATTACTGTATTCCTTCGTGCAATGGGACTTGGATCAAATCAGGAGATCCTTGACGTATTTGGCGAAGAACCTAAGATCACAGCATCATTTTCCAAGGATCCTTCTATAACAGAAAGAAATCCGGAAGGTTCATATGAGGGTGGTCTTCTTGAACTTTATAGAAAAATAAGACCTGGAGAGCCTCTTAACGTTGATAGCGCAGAGTCTCTTATTAATGGCATGTTTTTTGACCCTAGACGTTATGATCTGGCTAAGGTAGGACGTTATAAGTTCAACAAGAAACTTGCTTTTTGGAACAGAATTTCACATAAGATCCTTGCTGAGGATGTAGTTAATCCTGAGACAGGAGAGATTATTGCTGAGGCTGGAACATCCGTAAGCAAGGCACTTGCTGACGAGATTCAGGATGCTGCAGTTTCTTTTGTAATGATACAGACAGAAGAGAGAAATACAAAAGTACTTTCTAATATGATGGTCTCTCTTGATAAATATGTTGAATGCGACAGAGAAGCTCTTGGGATTAAAGAACCGCATGTATACTATCCGGTACTTAAAGAGATCCTCGACAAGAATCTTGAAAAGGAAGACCTTCTTGATGAGCTCGAGAGGAATGCCAAGGAATTGGTTCCAAAGCATATCACAAAGGAAGATATTTTTGCATCTATAAACTACAATATGCACCTCGAGTGGGGCGTGGGATATAAAGATGATATCGACCATTTGGGCAACAGAAGAATAAGAGCAGTTGGAGAACTTCTTCAGAACCAGTATAGAATTGGTCTTTCTAGAATGGAACGTGTTGTAAGGGAACGTATGACAACACAGGACATGGATGGTGTTGCTAATGCAACAAAGAATCTTATCAACATCAAGCCGGTTACGGCTGCTGTAAAAGAGTTCTTTGGATCATCACAGCTGTCACAGTTCATGGATCAGAACAACCCTCTTGGAGAGATTACAAATAAGAGACGTTTATCAGCCCTAGGACCTGGCGGTCTGTCAAGAGACAGAGCCGGATTCGAAGTACGAGATGTACATTACTCACATTACGGAAGAATGTGCCCTATTGAGACACCAGAAGGTCCTAATATCGGACTTATCAACTCACTGGCAAGTTTCGCACGTATTAATGAGTACGGATTTATAGAAGCTCCTTACCGTGTAGTAGATAGAACTAATCCTCAAGATCCAAAAGTAACTAATGATACAGTTTATATGACTGCAGACGAAGAGGATAATTATCATATTGCACAGGCTAGTGCTCAGCTTGATGAAGAAGGACATTTTGTCAACGATTCTGTTTCAGGACGTTTCAGAGAGCAGACATCTTCATTCGATAAGACTTTGTATGAATATATGGACGTATCTCCGAGAATGGTATTCTCTGTAGCTACAGCTCTTATCCCGTTCTTACAGAACGATGATGCAAACCGTGCACTGATGGGATCAAACATGCAGCGTCAGGCTGTACCTCTTTTGACCACAGAGCCTCCTGTAATAGGAACCGGAATGGAACCTAAGACAGCTGTCGATTCAGGAGTATGTATAGTTGCAAAGCATGCAGGTACAGTTGAGAGATTAGAGTCAAACAGAATTGTCATCAGAACAGATGACGGTGATAAAGACGAGTACACTGTAACTAAGTTTGAACGAAGCAACCAATCAAATTGCTATAACCAGAGACCTATTGTATTCAAGGGAGATCATGTCGAAGTTGGCGATGTAATCGCTGATGGACCTTCAACATCAAATGGCCAGTTGGCTCTTGGTAAAAATCCTCTTATTGGATTCATGGAGTGGGAAGGTTATAACTACGAGGATGCGGTTCTTCTGTCAGAGAGACTTGTAAGAGATGATGTTTATACATCAATCCATATAGAAGAATTTGAGACCGATGCAAGAGATACCAAGCTTGGACCTGAAGAGATCACAAGAGATGTTGCAGGTGTCGGTGATGATGCTCTTAAGAATCTTGATGAGAACGGAGTTATCCGTGTCGGAGCAGAGGTAAGAGCAGGCGATATCCTTGTTGGCAAGGTAACACCTAAGGGAGAAACAGAACTAACACCGGAAGAGAGACTGCTTCGTGCAATCTTCGGAGAGAAAGCAAGAGAAGTAAGAGATACATCTCTTAAGGTTCCTCATGGTGAGTATGGAATCGTTGTTGATGCAAAGGTATTTACTGCAGAAAATGGTGATGAGCTTCCTCCTGGAGTTAAGAAGTCTGTAAGAATATATATTGCACAGAAGAGAAAAATCTCCGTTGGAGATAAGATGGCAGGACGTCATGGTAATAAGGGTGTCGTTTCACGTGTACTTCCGCTAGAGGATATGCCATTCCTTCCCAATGGAAGACAACTTGATATTGTTCTTAACCCTCTGGGCGTTCCTTCTAGAATGAATATCGGACAGGTCCTTGAGATTCATCTCTCACTGGCAGCCAGAGTTCTTGGATTTGATATTGAAACACCTGTATTTGATGGTGCTGTCGAGAACGATATTTCAAACCTTCTCGAAATGGCAGATGATTATGTCAATATTACATGGGAAGAATTTGAAAATAAGTATAAGAGCGTTGTAAGACCTGAAGTACTTCAATATCTGTATGACAACAGAGATCATAGAAAAGAATGGGCTGGAGTTCGTATTGGAAAAGATGGTAAGGTTCAGCTTCGTGATGGACGTACCGGAGAGGACTTCGGAGCAAGAGTTACAATAGGACACATGCATTACCTGAAACTTCACCACCTTGTAGACGATAAGATCCATGCTCGTTCTACAGGCCCGTATTCACTAGTAACTCAGCAGCCTCTTGGAGGAAAAGCTCAGTTCGGTGGACAGCGTTTCGGAGAGATGGAAGTTTGGGCTCTCGAAGCATACGGAGCAGCATATACGCTTCAGGAAATACTTACTGTTAAGTCAGATGATGTTGTAGGCCGTGTCAAGACTTACGAGGCTATCATAAAGGGCGAAAATATTCCTAAGGCAGGAATCCCTGAGTCCTTTAAGGTACTTCTCAAGGAACTTCAGGCACTTGCATTGGATATCACACTTTTGGACGACGATGATAATGAAGTTAAGCTCAAGGAAACATCAGAGTATGATAAGACAAATCTGAATGAAGTACTTAGAGATGAGAGAAACTTCGCATTTGAAAGTGATGAATCATTTGCAAAGCATGGTTTTTCAAAGAAAACATTCGATGAGGAAACTGGCGAAATGGTAGATGTAGAGGAAGTTGAAGATGAGCCCGCAACGGAAGCATCTAATCCAGACGACTACATGTATCAGGATGCTGATGACATGGACGAAGAGTAACAGAAGGGAGTTCTATCAATGCCGGATAGAAATAACAATGAAGTGAACGAAGGCGTGTCATTCGACAAAATCAGGATTGGCCTCGCTTCTCCTGAAAAGATAAGAGAATGGTCACGTGGCGAAGTCAAAAAGCCCGAGACAATTAACTATCGTACTCTTAAGCCTGAAAAGGACGGACTGTTCTGCGAGCGTATTTTTGGACCTACTAAGGACTGGGAATGCCACTGTGGAAAATATAAAAAAATAAGATATAAGGGAGTAGTCTGCGACAGATGTGGTGTCGAGGTTACCAAGGCCAGCGTAAGACGTGAGCGTATGGGGCATATTGAGCTGGCGGCCCCTGTATCTCATATATGGTATTTCAAGGGTATACCTTCAAGAATGGGACTTATTCTTGATATATCACCAAGGATACTTGAGAGGGTTCTCTACTTTGCTGCATTTATCGTTCTCAACCCTGGCGATACACCATTGACTTATAAGCAGATCCTCTCTGAAGCAGAGTATGGCGAAGCAAGAAGCCAGTATGGCAATGCTTTTAGAGCTGCAATGGGAGCTGAAGCTGTTCAGGAACTCCTAGCAAATATTGACCTCGAGAAGGAATCTGTAGAGCTTAAGGCTGATCTAAAAACAGCAACAGGCCAGAAGAGAGCTAGAATAATTAAGAGACTTGATGTTATTGAGGCTTTTAGAAATTCAGGAAATAGACCTGAGTGGATGGTACTTACAGTTGTACCTGTAATCCCTCCTGATCTCAGACCTATGGTACAGCTTGACGGTGGAAGATTCGCAACATCAGATCTGAATGATCTGTACAGAAGAATTATCAATAGAAATAATCGTTTGAGAAGATTGCTTGAGCTTAAGGCTCCTGATATCATTATTAGAAACGAAAAGCGTATGCTGCAGGAAGCTGTAGATGCTCTTATCGACAATGGTCGTCGTGGAAGACCTGTAACTGGACCTGGAAACAGACCGCTTAAGTCTCTTTCAGATCTGTTAAAGGGTAAGTCAGGACGTTTCAGACAGAACCTTCTTGGAAAACGAGTTGACTATTCTGGACGTTCCGTTATCGTTGTAGGACCTGACCTTAAGATTTATCAGTGTGGTCTTCCTAAGGAGATGGCACTTGAGCTGTTCAAGCCTTTTGTTATGAAAGAACTTGTACAGAATGGTTCTGCTCACAATATTAAAAATGCCAAGAAGATGGTAGAACAGGTTAAGACTGAGGTTTGGGACGTCCTTGAGGACGTTATCAAGGATCACCCCGTTATGCTTAACCGTGCACCTACTCTTCATAGACTTGGAATCCAGGCATTTGAACCTATTCTTGTAGAAGGAAAGGCTATTCGTCTTCATCCCATGGTTTGTATGGCTTACAATGCCGATTTCGATGGTGATCAGATGGCAGCTCATCTGCCTCTTACACAGGAAGCTCAGGCTGAGTGCCGTTTTATGCTTCTATCACCTAATAACCTTCTGAAGCCTTCAGACGGTGGAGTTGTATCTGTTCCTTCACAGGATATGGTACTTGGTATCTACTGCCTGACACAGCAGAAAGACGGCGAGCCGGGAGAAGGCAACATATTTAAGGATACTAATGAAGCAATAATGGCATATCATAATCATGTTATTACGCTTCAGTCTAAGATCAAGGTCAGAGTCTCTAAGAAGGTTGCTGGCGGATCTGTTAAGACAAGAATAATAGATACTTCCCTTGGAAGACTTATATTCAATGAAGTAATTCCACAGGATCTTGGTTATATAGATAGAACAGATCCTGATAATGAGCTGAAGCTTGAAATTGATTTCCTCGTAAAAAAGAAGGACCTTAAGGGAATTCTTGAGAACGTAATGCATACACATGGTGCTACCAAGACTGCAGAGACGATCGATGCTATTAAGGAAATGGGATATAAGTATTCCACACTTTCAGCAATCACAGTTTCAGTCTCAGACATGACAGTACCTGACTCTAAGGACGCTCTTATTAAGGAAGCTGAGAAGACAGTTGCCGATATAAGAAGAAAGTATAAGAGAGGTATGCTTACTGAAGAAGGAAGATATAAGGAAGTTGTAGAGACTTGGAAGAGGACAGATGATCTTCTTACAAGAGACCTTCTTGATGGACTTGATCAGTACAATAATGTGTTCATGATGGCAGATTCAGGAGCCCGTGGTTCTGACAAGCAGATCAAACAGCTTGCAGGTATGCGAGGACTGATGGCAGATACATCGGGACGTACAATCGAGCTTCCTATCAAGTCAAACTTCCGTGAAGGTCTTGATGTACTCGAATACTTCATGTCAGCGCATGGAGCTCGTAAGGGACTTTCAGATACAGCTCTTCGAACAGCCGATTCAGGATATTTGACCAGAAGACTTGTTGATGTATCTCAGGAGATGATCATTCGTGATATTGACTGTGCTGCATCTAAAGATGATATTCCTGGTGAGTATGTATCAGCACTTCAGGATGGCGATGAAGTTATCGAGACTCTTGAAGAGAGAATCGTAGGCAGATTCTGCTGTGAAGATATTATGAGTAAAGATGGCGATCTTATAGTTAAGCATAATCATATGATTACACGAACAAGAGCCGCTAGAATTATTAAGGAAGCTGTTGATAAAAACGGTGAACCATTAAAGAAAGTTAAGATCAGAACGATTCTAAACTGCAGAAGCAGGGATGGAGTTTGTGCAAAGTGCTATGGAATAAACCTTGCAACAGGTACGCCAGTTCAGGTCGGTGAGGCAATCGGAATAATTGCAGCACAGTCTATCGGTGAGCCTGGTACACAGCTTACAATGAGAACATTCCATACCGGAGGTGTTGCCGGATCTGATATTACACAGGGTCTTCCCCGTGTCGAGGAGCTTTTTGAGGCAAGAAGACCTAAGGGACTTGCCATTATCACAGAAATCCCCGGTGTTATCGAGATCAAGGAGACCAAAAAGAAGAGAGAAGTCGTTGTTACAAACCGTGAAACCGGCGAGACCAAGACATATCTCATTCCTTATGGCTCTCATATCAAGGTAGCTGACGGACAGGCACTTGAGGCTGGAGATACAATTACTGAAGGTTCGATTAACCCTCATGATATTCTTAAGATTAAGGGCGTACTTGCTGTTCAGGATTATCTTCTTCAGGAAGTTCTTAGAGTTTACCGCCTACAGGGTGTTGAAATTAATGATAAGCATATTGAGGTCATCGTACATCAGATGCTTAAGCGTGTAAGGATCGAGAATGAAGGAGATTCAGGACTTCTTCCCGGCCAGCTCATTGACAAACTTGAACTTGAAGGTATCAATAAGAAGCTTATAGCTGAAGGAAAAGAAGTTGCAGAGAGCTCTCAGGAACTTCTCGGTATTACAAAGGCTTCACTTGCTACAGATTCCTTCTTGTCAGCAGCATCATTCCAGGAAACTACTAAGGTTCTTACAGATGCTGCAATTAAGGGCAAGGAAGATCCACTTCTTGGACTTAAAGAAAATGTAATTATTGGACAGCTGATCCCGGCTGGAACCGGAATGAAGAGATATAGAAAAACAAATCTCTCCACCGATCACAGTGAGGAAATCAGAAAGAAGGCTCTTGAAGCTGAGAGACTCGCTCTTGAAAAAGAGAGAGAAGAAGAGCAGAGGCCTAGAAAAGAATCTAAGAGATACGTTGAAAAGACTGATAATACTGCTGATGAGGCAGAAGAATTTCAGAAAACAGAAGATTGATGATCTTAGATTAAATTCATAATAAATAAGAAGGGAGTAGCCCTATGCGCTACTTCCTTTTTGCTTGACAAAATTGAATTGGCAGAATATAATACATAGGCGTGCGTGAAATAGCGCATGAAAATAATTATAGGAGGTGAAAAAATGCCAACATTTAACCAGTTAGTAAGGAAGGGAAGAAAGACATCTACAAAGAAGTCTAAGTCTCCCGCACTGCAGAGAGGTTTCAATTCTCTTACAAAGAGACCAATCGAGACAGCTTCTCCGCAGAAGCGTGGTGTCTGCACAGCCGTTAAGACTGCAACCCCTAAAAAGCCTAACTCCGCTCTTCGTAAGATCGCCAGAGTTCGTCTTTCTAACGGAATCGAAGTAACAAGCTACATTCCCGGTGAAGGACACAATCTTCAGGAACATAGTGTCGTTTTGGTTCGTGGCGGAAGAGTAAAGGATCTACCCGGTACTCGTTACCACGTTGTTAGAGGAACACTCGATACCGCTGGTGTCGCTGATAGGAAACAGGCTCGTTCCAAGTACGGCGTTAAGAGACCCAAGGCTTCTAAGTAATTTGAGTCTTGAAAGTATCAAAACTGAATATGAACCAGATAATAAGATTCACATAGGTCGATACTTCATGATAAGATCTGCAGAATCAATTTTTGATTTTGCAATTTAGAAGAGAAAATTTTGAGTTATTAACGCAAAGTGTAATTCACAAATTTTATGGTTAATGTTAAGGTATATTTCACTTATGAAAGGCCTTTAATGCATGAACACATAAGAATGTGAGTACCAGTGAATTAATCCTAATGATTAAGGAGGGAAGAAACGTGCCACGTAAAGGACATACAATTAAAAGAGATGTGCTTGCAGATCCTATCTACAACAGTAAGGTAGTTACAAAGCTCATCAACAACATCATGCTCGACGGCAAGAAGGGTACCGCACAGAAAATTGTGTATGGTGCTTTCCAGCAGGTTGAGGAAAAGACAGGCAAGACAGCTATGGAAGTATTCCAGGAAGCTATGAACAATGTTATGCCTGTACTCGAAGTTAAGGCAAGGAGAATCGGTGGAGCAACATACCAGGTTCCCATCGAGGTTCGCCCTGATCGTCGTCAGGCACTTGGCCTTCGTTGGATGACAGCTTTCTCAAGAAAGAGAAGCGAGAAGACAATGGTAGACCGTCTAGCTAATGAGATTATGGATGCTGCAAACAATACAGGTGCTTCTGTAAAACGTAAAGAAGAGATGCATCGTATGGCTGAGGCTAATAAAGCATTTGCTCATTACAGATTCTGATAACGATAGGAGGGATCAAACTTGACTACAAGAGAATATCCCCTTGAGCGCACCAGAAACATCGGAATTATGGCTCATATTGATGCAGGTAAGACTACATTGACAGAGCGTATACTTTTTTATACCGGTGTAAATTATAAAATCGGTGAGACTTACGAGGGAACAGCAACAATGGACTGGATGGAGCAGGAACAGGAACGTGGTATTACTATCACATCCGCTGCAACAACATGCCATTGGTCACATCAGGAGCATGCAAAGCCTTTAAATGGTGCTCTTGAACACAGAATTAATATTATTGATACACCGGGACATGTAGACTTCACAGTAGAAGTTGAAAGATCCCTACGTGTACTTGATGGTGCTGTCGGCGTATTTGACGCAAAGGGCGGTGTTGAGCCTCAGTCAGAGAACGTATGGCGCCAGGCAGATACTTATCATGTACCACGTATGGCATTTGTCAATAAGATGGATATACTTGGTGCTGATTTCTTCAATACAGTTGACGAAATTGGTACAAAGCTTGGAAAGAACGCAGTAGTTATCGAACTTCCTATTGGTAAGGAAGATCATTTTGAGGGCGTTGTTGATCTTTTCGAGATGAAGGCATACCTCTATAATGACAAGGAAGGAATCGATATTTCAGTAGTTGACATTCCTGATGACATGAAAGAAGAAGCTGAGATGTATCGTGGAGAACTCGTAGAGAAAATCTGCGATCTTGATGATGATCTTATGGAAAAATACCTTGAGGGTAATGAACCTTCAGTCGATGAGCTTAAGAAAGCCCTTAGAAAGGGAACAGTCGCTAATGCAGCAGTTCCTGTACTTTGTGGATCAGCTCATCAGAACAAGGGAATTCAGAAACTTCTCGATGCAGTTCTTGATTTTATGCCTGCTCCTACCGATGTCCCTGATATCGATGGAACAGATATAGAAGGCAATGAGATTACAAGAAAGTCTTCAGATGATGAGCCTTTCGCAGCTCTTGCATTCAAGATCATGACAGATCCTTTCGTTGGACGTCTTGCATTTATCCGTGTTTATTCTGGAACACTTAAGACAGGTTCTTATGTCCTTAACTCTGTAAAGGGTAAAAAGGAAAGAGTTTCTCGTCTGCTTCAGATGCACGCCAATAAGAGACAGGAAATCGATGAGGTCTTTGCAGGAGATATCGCTGCAGTTGTTGGTTTTAAAAATACAACAACAGGTGATACTGTCTGTAACGAAGATCATCCCGTTATCCTTGAGTCAATGGAATTCCCGGATCCTGTTATCCAGCTTGCTATTGAGCCTAAGACTAAGGCTTCACAGCAGAAGATGGGTGAGGCTCTTGCAAAACTTGCAGAAGAGGATCCTACATTCAGAGCTCATACAGATGAAGAGACAGGCCAGACAATTATTGCTGGAATGGGAGAACTTCATCTTGAGATCATCGTTGATCGTCTCATGAGAGAGTTTAACGTTGAGGCCAATGTTGGTGCCCCTCAGGTTGCATACAGAGAGACATTTACAAAGGACGTTGACAAAGAATACAAGTATGCTAAGCAGTCAGGTGGACGTGGACAGTACGGACATTGTAAAGTTCGTTTCAAGCCTATGGAAGCTAATGCTGAAGAAACATACAAGTTCGTCAATGCAGTAACAGGTGGATCTATTCCTAAGGAATATATTCCGGCAATTGATGAAGGTATTCAGGAAGCAGCTGAATCAGGCGTTGTAGCAGGATATCCTATGGTTGGATTTACTGCTGAATGTTACGATGGTTCTTACCATGAAGTCGATTCTTCAGAAATGGCATTCCATATTGCAGGTTCACTCTGCTTCAAGGAAGCTATGAAGGAAGCTAACCCTGTAATTCTTGAACCTATTATGAAGGTTGAGGTAGTAATGCCTGAGGAATACATGGGTGATGTTATCGGAGATCTTAACTCACGTCGTGGAAGAATTGAGAGCATGGATGATGTTGGAAATGGCAAGAAGGTTACAGCATATGTTCCTCTGTCAGAGATGTTCGGATATTCTACAGACCTTCGTTCTTCAACACAGGGTCGTGGTAACTACTCAATGTTCTTTAACAAATATGAGCAGGCTCCTAAGAACGTTCAGGAGAAGGTAGTTGCTTCAAGAGCAAAATAACAAAAACAGTTGAAAATCCTTTAATACTCGAATATAATCATAATATTCCGTGAAGTTTTGAAGGAAAAATACAAAATTAGAAAAAAGCCGTATAGGCGTATATTTTAAGGAGGAAAGTAAGATGGCAAAGGCACATTTCGAGCGAACCAAACCGCATTGTAATATTGGTACAATCGGACACGTTGATCATGGTAAAACAACTCTTACTGCAGCAATTACAAAGGTTCTTTCAGAGAGAGTAGCAGGTAACTCATTTGAGGCATTCGATCAGATCGATAAGGCTCCAGAGGAGAGAGAGAGAGGAATTACAATCTCTACAGCTCACGTTGAGTACCAGACAGATAAGAGACATTATGCGCACGTTGACTGCCCGGGCCATGCTGATTATGTAAAGAACATGATCACTGGTGCTGCACAGATGGATGGAGCTATTCTTGTAGTAGCTGCTACTGACGGTGTTATGGCTCAGACTAAGGAGCATATCCTTCTTGCACGTCAGGTAGGCGTTCCTTATATCGTAGTATTTCTTAATAAGTGTGATATGGTTGATGATCCTGAGCTTATCGAGCTCGTTGAGATGGAAGTTACTGAGCAGCTCGAAGAGTACGGCTTCAATGACTGTCCTATCATCAAGGGATCAGCTTTCCAGGCACTTCAGGATCCTTCAGCTGAGGCTAAGCTTGCTGATGGTTCACCTCTTGAAGGTGGCGGAAACTGGGGCGACAAGATCATGGAACTCATGAACACAGTTGATGAGTATATCCCTGATCCTGAGCGTGACGTTGATAAGCCTTTCCTTATGCCTGTCGAGGACGTATTCACAATCTCTGGTCGTGGTACTGTTGCTACAGGCCGTGTAGAGAGAGGAACACTGCATGTTAACGATAGCATCGAGATTCTTGGAATCCATGATGAAATCGCTACATCAGTTGTAACTGGAATCGAGATGTTCCGTAAGACTCTTGACGAGGCTGAGGCTGGTGATAACATCGGAGCTCTTCTTCGTGGTGTTGATCGTGACAAGATTGAAAGAGGACAGGTTATCGCTGCTCCTAAGACAGTTACTTGCCATAAGAAATTTAAGGGTCAGGTTTACGTTCTGACAAAAGATGAGGGTGGTCGTCATACTCCTTTCTTCAACAACTATCGTCCTCAGTTCTACTTCAGAACAACAGACGTAACAGGTGTTGTTAATCTTCCTGCAGGTACAGAGATGTGCATGCCTGGCGATAACATTGAGATGGAGATCGAACTTATCCATCCAGTAGCTATGGAGCAGGGTCTTACATTCGCTATCCGTGAGGGTGGTAGAACTGTAGGTTCAGGCCGAGTTACAGAAGTAGTAGAGTAATCCGCACGTAGTTGCGATATGCTTTAGTATAATAAATGGACTCAGAGGAGAGTAAACTCTCTTCTGAGTCTTTTTTTATGCAACAGGCTAAAGCGTAAAAAGCAGAAATAAAAATAAAACATGCAAAGCAGAAATACAAATAAAATAATATAAAGAAAAACTTGACGAAATAGGCAAGTGTATGTTAGTTTTTAAAAAGATATTAGGGAGTAATTCATATTGCTGGTTGTGTTTGTAATGCGACTGTCAGTATTGCGTTTTTCGTCATCACGTTTAACAACCGGAGAGCGCACTGGGATAAGAATGAGACTTTTATCGTACGAAGAGATGTACGATAGGAGTCTATTTTTTTATTGATTAGAGATAAAGAAAAGAAACTAATGAAATTGAGATAGCAAAGGCTACTCAAATTGGAAATGAGATTGGAGTAAGAGATAATATGGGCAAGCAGACATGGGCCAGACCCGTACAGAATCTATTAGCTGAGTACAAAGTTACAGAGCATGGACTCACCGACAAGGAAGTAGAGGAAATTCGCAGCATCAAGGGCGAAAATGTATTGCAGGAAGGTAAAAAGAAGAGTGTGTTACAGGTATTCCTGTCACAATTTCTGGATCTTTTAGTAATAATATTGGTAGTTGCTGCAGTTGTATCCCTGTTTTCTGGAAGTGTGGAAAGCACCATCGTTATTTTCATGGTATTGATACTTAATGCAATTCTCGGAACAGTACAGCATGTTAAGGCAGAAAAGTCATTGGACAGTCTGAAGCAGTTGTCATCACCTAATGCAAAGGTAGTTAGAAATGGAATCAAAAATGAGGTTTCATCTAGAGAACTGGTTCCGGGAGATATAGTTCTTCTCGAAGCTGGAGATATGATAGTAGCTGATGGACGAATTATTCACAGCTATTCATTACAGGTCAATGAAAGCTCCCTTACCGGAGAATCGACTAATGTTGAAAAGAACAACGATGAGATGCCCGAAGACACAGACCTTGCAGATAGAACAAATATGGTTCATTCCGGTAGCTTGGTGGTATATGGACGTGCTATGGTTCTGATCACAGAAACAGGAATGGAAACAGAACTTGGCAAAATCGCAGATCTTATGAACACAGCAAAGGAAAGAAAGACACCTCTGCAGGTAAGTCTGGATCAGTTTAGTCAGAAGCTTGCTACAGCAATAATGATAATATGTGCGGCTGTATTCGCACTAAGCATATATCGTTATATGTCGATTTTGGATGCAATGATGTTCGCAGTTGCATTGGCAGTGGCTGCCATTCCGGAAGCTCTTAGCTCAATTGTAACCATAGTTCAGGCAATGGGAACACAAAAAATGGCAAGCGAAAACGCCATAATAAAGGAACTAAAAGCTGTAGAAAGCCTGGGATGCGTATCAGTAATATGTTCAGATAAAACTGGAACCCTTACCCAGAACAAAATGACAGTTCAAAAAGTATATATGAATGATACAGAGATAGACCCTGTAAAGCTCGATATAAGGGAACACTTATCCAGATATCTGCTGTATGATGCAATACTGACCAACGATTCAAGTATCGTAGAGGGAAAAGGAATTGGCGACCCAACGGAATTTGCACTTCTTGATATGTTTCGTAGTATAGACGTAAGTGAAAATGATCTTTTCAGTGAAGAAGGAATGAATGAGGAGGATATCAGACAGGTCATCAGCCGTGATGAAGAGGTTCCGTTTGATTCTGATAGAAAGCTGATGAGTACCAAGTGCAGGCTTCATGGAAAAGAGACAGTACTTACTAAGGGAGCTGTTGATGTTCTGATCGATCGTTGCATAGAAATAGAAGATGCCAACGGAGTCAGATCTATTACTGATACCGATCGAGAAAAGATTCGTAGGCAGAATCAGAAATTTTCCGAGAACGGACTTAGAGTTCTGGCATTTGCATATAAGGAAACAGAGGAAACTCTTACAATTGATTCAGAATATGGTTACATATTCTTGGGATTAATAGCAATGATGGATCCGCCCAGAGAAGAATCCAGGGAGGCAGTAAAGCAGGCAAAACATGCCGGCATCAAGACAGTTATGATTACCGGAGATCATAAGATCACCGCTACCGCAATTGCTGAGCAGATCGGTATATTTGAAGAAAATGATCTGGCACTTACAGGTGCTGAATTGGATGCACTGACAGATGATGAACTTGATGAAAAGATTACACAAATATCGGTATATGCAAGAGTTTCACCGGAAAATAAAATACGAATAGTAGATGTATGGCAGAGAAGAGGCAATATCGTATCAATGACCGGCGATGGAGTCAATGATGCACCGGCATTGAAAAAAGCAGATATTGGCGTAGCCATGGGAATAACAGGAACAGAAGTATCTAAAGATGCGGCTGCGATGATTCTGCTTGATGATAATTTTGCAACGATAATAAAAGCGGTTCTGAATGGACGTAACGTATATAGAAACATTAAGAATGCCATTCTTTTCCTGCTATCGGGAAATATGGCAGGGATAATGTCGGTACTATATACATCTCTGATCGGGCTTCCGGTTCCTTTTGCACCGGTGCATCTGTTATTTATTAATCTCTTAACGGATTCACTTCCGGCAATTGCAATTGGAATGGAACCATCAGATAAAGCACTTCTAGAAGAACCTCCTAGATCTCCATCTGAGAGCATACTCTCAGGCGTGATAATGTGGAAAATATTGGGACAGGGTGCACTTATAGCAGTATCGACTATGGTTGCATTTTATATAGGCCTCGAGACAAGCCCTGCGGTTGCATCTACAATGGCATTTGCTACACTTACACTTGCCAGGTTATTCCACGGATTTAACTGCAGAAGCAGAAAATCAATTTTTGAAATTGGATTCAAGTCCAATCCATATAGTATTGCAGCATTCTTTGGAGGAACGTTACTTCTGTCATTAGTTATCATGGTCCCGGCACTTCATGGAATGTTCAGTGTGGCTGATATCAGCAGTAAAGCATTGATACAGATTGCAGGATTAGCTGTACTGCCAACAGTTATAATTCAGATCCTTAAAATCATCAGAAGAAAGTAATAAAAAAACAGTAAAAGCAGTAAGAAAAAAATTAAAAGAACAGTAAAAACATCAGAAGAAAATAATTGAAAAGACCATATTAAAATAAAAAGAATCTTAATACAATCTTTATACCTTTAGCGCTTTCTTAGTACGGATTTAACGTCACAATTTCTATAATGAGCGTTAGTTGGAAAAGAGGGGCCAAAGGTATTTTTATGCTTAAAATTTTGAAAAACAAAAAATCCGCCATTAAAAATAGAATGAATAACTTTCAGATGATCGTGTTGGGATTTGCAACAGTTATTATTATTGGAACGCTTATTCTTATGACACCACTTGCATCCAGGGTCCATGAATGGACACCTGCATCGGATGCTATGTTTACGGCTGTTTCAGCGGTATGCGTAACTGGGCTTGTTGTAAGGGATACCGCACAAGCATGGTCTATGTTCGGACAGATTATTATAATTATTTTGATCCAGATCGGTGGACTGGGAGTAATAACTACCAGTGCTTTTTTTGCGCTGTTGGCAGGAAGAAAAATCGGACTTGAACAAAGAACAGTAATGCAAGAGGCAATTTCCGCACCAGAGGTCGGAGGAATAGTAAGGCTGACAAGGTTTATTTTAATTATTACATTCGCAATCGAAGGAATAGGTGCACTATTGATGTTCCCTGTCTTTTCGAGAGATTATGGAGTAAAAGCGGGAATATGGATGTCGATATTTCACTCAATTTCAGCATTTTGTAATGCTGGATTTGATATTATGGGAACCCATACCGGAAAATTCAGTTCATTTATATCATATGCGTCGAATCCGGTTATAGTACTTACAATTGCATTACTTATAATCTGTGGAGGAATTGGATTCCTAACATGGGCAGATATTAAGAAACATAGCATACATATAAAGCGTTACAGGATGCAATCTAAGGTGATTATATCTACGACATTTTTCCTTATAATTATTCCAGCATTGCTATTTTATTTCTTTGAAAATAATAAAATGCCTGAGAATACAAGGATACTTTCATCTATTTTCCAGGCAGTAACACCTAGAACAGCAGGTTTTAATACAACTGACTATGGAACCATGAGCTCTTCTGGAAAGGCAGTAACTACATTACTGATGCTGATCGGAGGTGCCCCGGGATCAACAGCCGGTGGTATGAAAGTAACAACATTTGCAGTAATTCTAGGAACAGCCAGGTCAATATATCAGAGAAAAAACAATGTAGTGTTTTTCAAAAGAGAGATTCATGATGATGTGGTAAGAAATGCAATTGCAGTTCTATTTATGTATGCATTCCTGTTCTTTAGCTCAGGATTGGCTATAAGTGTGATTGAAAAAATCTCGGTAGGAAACTGTTTCTTTGAGGTAGCATCAGCACTTGGTACTGTTGGATTGACGACAGGGATCACTCCGCATCTAAGCCAGGCATCAAGAGCGATACTCATGCTCCTTATGTTTATCGGAAGAGTCGGAGGATTGACACTTATATTTGGAACGCTTCATAGAAGAGTATGCACATTTGAGAGAAGACCTCACGAAGGAATAACAGTAGGTTAAAGAATATTGAATATAAGTAAAACTAATAAGAATAGAGTTATTTTATTTGAAAGGAAAAAGTAATTATGAAATCAGTTCTCGTAATAGGATTGGGAAGATTTGGAAAATATTTATCAATTGCATTGAAGGATCAGGGCTGTGAGATCATGGGTATCGACATCAGCGAGGAACGTTTGGAAGAAAGTATGGATTATGTCACACAGGGAATCATAGGAAACAGCACTAATCTAACATTCCTTAAATCACTTGGTGTTAGGAATTATGATGTATGCTATGTGACAATAAGCTCGAATTTTCAGATGTCTCTGGAAACAACATCACTGTTAAGTGAGCTTGGCGCTAAAAAGATCATTGCCAGAGCAGCAGAAGATGTTCAGGCAAAATTTCTTCTAAAAAATGGAGCAGATCATGTGGTATATCCTGAGCGCGAAATGGGAAGATGGGCAGCAATCAGATATACATCAGAGAATGTACTTGATTATATCGAGATCGATCCTCAGGCATCAATAATCGAGATCAAGGTACCGAAAAAATGGGCTGATAAAACGCTTGAAGACCTTGAACTTCGTCAAAAATACAACCTTAATATCGTAGGATATAGAAAAAACGGAACACTTGTCTATTTCGTGAGTCCGGATACTGTATTTGGAGGAGATGATTCTATCCTAGTACTTGGAAGTATGGAAACTTTGAAGAAGTGTTTTAAGCTGTAAAACCCTCTAACTATATTAACAGACACTAATTTGTATAGCTAAAAGTTATACAGCTTATCCACCAAAAGGTATATTATGAAAGATATAGTTATAGCAATAACAATATTGGCAGTTATAGTAGTTGTATATTATTTGGTAAAAAACATGTTTTTATTTATTTTGGATAATATGCGTCGTTAATGAGAGGAACCTGCATGGATGACATTAGTAGTGTGGATTCACCGAGAATTCTCGTTGGAGTTTCATCATCACCATCTAATGAGAAGATCATAAGAGCAGCAGCTCATCTGGCAGAGATGACAGGCGGAGTACTGACGGCACTATATATATCTGCAAAAGCTGATTCATTCAAATCTATAGAAGATAGAAGCAGACTGGATTCCAACATTAATCTGGCAAAGAGACTGGGAGCATCAGTTGAAACAGTATTTGCAGAAGATATTGCCCTTCAGCTGGCAGAGTATGCCAACGAATCAGGAACAGATATAATCGTAATAGGAAATAGCCCTGTTCATTCGGGATTATTGATAAATACATCCAATCTGGTAGTGAGATTAAGCGAACTTGCACCAGGACTGGAGATATATGTGGTTCCGGAGTCAGCATTTTCAAAGTATGTAAGACCACACTTTATGCCGTTTTCAGGAAAAAAATTTCTGATAGGAATGGTAAAAAGTATTGCGGTGCTTACGGTGGTCTCGCTAATAGGCATGTTGTTTCAAGTGTCTGGATTCAGTGATGTCAATATAATTACGTTGTATATACTTGGAGTTTTGGCTATTTCCACAATAACGGATGGCTATTCGGTTATATTTATATCTTCGCTTTTGGGAGTCTTGGTTTTTAACTTCTTATTTATGGAACCTAGATATACATTTATTTCATATAGAAGTGATTATCCTGTTACTTTTGCAGTTATGTTTTTATCAGCCATGGTGACAGGCTCTCTTGCGTCGAGACTGAAATATAACACAAAAAAATCAGCAGAATATGCGTATAGAACCAAAATTCTCCTTGAGGCCAGCCGACTATTTCAAAAATCTGACTCGGAAGGAGAAATCCTGAAGATCACAGCAGAGCAGCTGAGAAATCTACTTAAACAGACTATTGTTATGTATGCTCCGGAAGGGCAGAATCCAGAGATATACATTTATAAGAATGATACATCTGAGGATCTGATATCAGAGGATGAGCGAAAAATTGCAAAAAGCGTAATGGAAGATATGCACTGTGCAGGTCGAGGAACGAAAAGATTCTCCAATGCAAAATGCCGTTACTATTCTATTAGGATCGGAAACCATGTGTATGGTGTAGTAGGAATATATGTAACAACCGACATCGATACCTTTGAATTAGAGATCATGCTTTCGATACTTGGAGAATGTGCAATAGCTATGGACAACCTTCATAATATCAGAAAAAAGGAAGAGGCTCTTCAAAGAGCGGACAAGGAACGGACAAGAGCCAACATTATCAGATCTATCTCACATGATCTGCGTACACCCCTTACATCAATATCGGGACATGCCAGCAATCTGTATTATGATTCGGAACGTTTCAAAGAAACGGAAAAGAAAAAGATGGCAGCGGATATATATGATGATTCAATGTGGCTGATCGAACTGGTGGAGAATCTATTATCGGCAAGCAAAATGGAGGATGGTCAAATCAATCTGTCAATGACTGATGAACTGATGGATGACATTCTCTACGAAGCACTTAGGCATGTGTCCAGAAGAAAGTCTGAATATGATATTGCAGTGATACCTTCAGGTAAATTGCTTTTTGTTCATGCGGATACTCATTTGATAGTGCAACTACTTATCAATATAATTAATAATGCAATGAAGTATTCAAAGATAGGATCAAAAATAACCATTAGGTCTGAACTAGCAGGAGATGAGATGGTTAAAATGGAAATATATGATAATGGTCCCGGGATTTCAGATGAAGCCAAAAAGCATATTTTCGAGATGTATTATACTGAAAACAGGGTTAGCAGCGATAGTTCTAGAAGTATGGGACTTGGTCTGGCCATTTGCAAATCTATCGTAGAACTGCATAATGGTAATATAGAAGTTAGGGACAATCTTCCCCATGGGACAATTATTTCATTTACGCTTCCTGGAAAGGAAATAGAACTGAATGAATAAGGAAAATAATAATGTGCTCTTGATACTAATAGTAGAAGATGATCCTCCGGTTAGAAACCTGATAAGAACAACGCTGGAAGCTCATGGAATCAAGAATATATGGGCTAAAAACGGGGCACAGGCAATTCTCGAGGCATCGACTTATAATCCGGATGTAGTTCTTCTGGATCTGGGACTTCCTGATATTGATGGAAACGAGATAATCAAGAAGATCCGTACTTGGTCTGATATGCCAATAATAGTTATAAGTGCCAGAACCGATGATGCAGACAAAATAGAAGCACTGGATAATGGTGCTGATGATTATATGATCAAGCCATTTTCAGTTGAAGAACTATTGGCAAGGATACGTGTTACTATGCGTAGGCTACAGACATCAAAACAGGAAAATGGTAAGGAATCTGTAATCGCAAATGGTAATCTGAAAATAGACATGGGAAGCGGATGTGTATGGGTAGATGATATTGAAGTTCATCTGACACCTAATGAATACAAGCTTCTATGTGTTCTTGCAAGGAATATGGGAAAAGTTCTTACCCAGAAATACCTTATTGAACAGGTATGGGGAGTGTACTCCAGTAGTGAGATCCCGTCGCTCAGAGTTTTTATGGCGACACTTAGAAAAAAAATCGAACCGGATTCCGGTAATTCGATTTATATACAGACACATATCGGCATTGGGTATAGGATGCTGAGACAACCTGAACAGGTTAAATAACAACAAGAGTTCTCGAGTTTATCTTGGGAACTCTGTTTTGTTATAGATTAATCTGCTATAATCATAGTAATCTTTCTGAACAAAGGTTTATTTTGAAAGGGCAAAAAATACATGATTATATGTAATAATTGCGGAGCTAAGCTCGCTGATCATTCAAAAATATGTTATGCATGTAAAACAGTGGTAGGCCCGGACTGGAAACATGTATCTGAATATGATCCGGTAGGATCTAATTTTGATGTAACACTGCCGGGAGAAGATTCCAGAGATGCTCTCGATGATGAGGACAAAAATATCAATAATGTCATCAATGAAGGCAGTAATGAAGACAGTAATAAAGACATTAATAAAGATGGTAATGACGATAAAAAGGCAGAACGTACGAGCCTGGAAAACAGTATGAAGGAATTTCGGGAAAGATACCTGAATGAACTCAATATGTCTCAGGATGAGATATTTAAAAAAATGGACGAAGAGTCCGGTAATGCTGAGCTGGCTGAGGAAGAGAAGCTGATCGGTGAGAATGGATGGATGTATATTCTCAGATTCAAGCAGATGAGAGAAAAAAATTCTATCTTTTCATGGAATTGGTGGGCATTTTTGCTGGGGCCGATATGGTTTGCATATCATAAGATGTATGCCTGGACGGTGGCACTTTTAGGACTTGACGCAGTTTTTACAGTGATAGATACAAAATCAATAGGTACGATTCTTATAGACATCGTAATTGCAATCTTCGCAAATAGATTTCTAATGGATCATATAGATGCATTAAAGAGAAAAGTAGATATACTGTCAAACGAAAAAAAAGAGCAATATATTACAAGACATGGTGGAACCTCAATTGTAGCAACGCTTTTGATCGTAGGGATCTATTACTTGGTTAAGTTTTTTGTTTTGAAATATTTGAGTATGTAATATATAAAGATACGGAGATACATAGGATGATCGGACTTACCGAAAGAGAAGCGGCAAAGCGCTATTCATCGGGACAGGGAAATAATGGAACTGAAAAAGCACAGAAAACGGTACAAGACATTGTAAAAGAAAATGTCTTTACTTTTTTTAACTTCATTTTCCTGGTTATATCTATTCTGCTGATAGTTGCAGGAAGCTATAACAGCCTTACATTTTTGCCGGTAATTTTTGCAAATACTCTAATTGGAATAGCACAGGAGATATATGCGAAAAATGTTCTGGATAAGCTGTCTATTCTAAATACACCTAATGCCACAGTTATCCGTGATGAGGTGTCTAGAAAAATAGATGTGGATAAGCTGGTTCTGGGAGACGTTATAATATTAAAGTCAGGTGCCCAGATC
>JAGOLM010000105.1 GCA_017994075.1 Lachnospiraceae bacterium | reverse complement strand
TGATCATATCAAGTGATTGGGACTTTAGATTATTAACAATGATTAGATTAGCAGCTCCCAAAGAAATTAAAATTGCTATTGTAATAACAAAAAGAATCCTAAACTTTGTCTTAACCTTTATATTGTTCATCCCTTTACAAACCCTCCCACAAATTGTCTACCATATTCAAAGTTTATCAGTGAATTGTGTATAAGTCAACTTTACATTTCGTATTGTCTATTCTCTGATGATAAAAATAACTACTATACTTTTATTTATCATTTTTACGAATAGTGTCCTCGAGTATTTCGCCTGCATAACTTATGGAATTCTTAACCGCACCATCAGAAAATGGATTAGTAACATTGGCATATTTAAGGGTCTCGAGATATGACATACTTCCACCGACTTTGCAGAGTTTCATGTAGTCACTCCATGCTTTGGAATGATCCTGAGCATCTTTTTTCTTGAACTCCATTGCCCCCATTGTTGTGAGACAATAATTAATATAATACATAGGATATAGGAAAATATGGATCTTGTGGTACCACCATCCACCACGCTCCATAAAATCGTTATTATCATACTTTCTCCAAGGCATATATTTTTTCTCCAGCTTATGCCACTCCATAGTTCTCTCTTTTGGAGTTAGCTTGGGATTCTTGTAGCAGATATGTTGAAATTCATCTACAGCTGTTCCAAAAGGAACAAATGTAACTGCCTCCTGAAGATGTTGGAAGCGATACTTATCAGCCTGCTCACCAAAGAACCAATCCGCATATCTGTATGCGAACTGTTCCATTGACATGGAGTGGATCTCCGCAATATCTGTGCTCTCCATATAATATCCAAAAATAGGCTGGTTTCTCATCGCTTCATAGCCTGCAAATGCATGTCCAAGCTCATGAGACAGCACCTGCATGTCAGAAATCGTGTGATTAAAGCATGAAAATACAAATGGAGCCAATCTATCGGGAAGAATCGTCATGTATCCGGTACTGGCTTTTTTAGGTCTGTTTTTTAGATCCAGTAGCTTATGCTCCATCATAAAGTCAACAAATTCGCCTGTTTCAGGACTTATGTCATGATACATCTTCTGAGCCTTGGCCATCATATAATCATCATCACCTGCAGGGGTAGCATTACCATCCGGAAAAACCATCTTCTCATCATATGAATACAGTTCATCTACTCCCAGTCTCTTCTTCTGTGCTTCATAGAGATCGTTGCATAACGGAACAATATTTTCTACAACCTGTTCTCTGAATCTTTCAACCTCTTTTTCGCCGTAATCGGTTCTGCCCTGATTCATATAACCTAACGGAATAAAATTATCATATCCAAGGTTTCTTCCTTGCTCATTTCTATTTTCTATCAGTTCATTCCATATCTCTTCAAATCTCTTTTCATTTGATGAGAAAAACTCTGAATAAGCCTCAAATGCGCCTTTTCTGACACTTCTATCCTCATTTTCGAGATATTTTTCAATTCCATACAGATTTAATTTTTTGCCATCAAAATCTATTTCTGCCGATGCTATGATCTTCTGATATTCATCACAGAGCTCAGCCTCTCTCTGCTGAAGATGAATATTGGCCTCACAGAACGATTTCTTGGATAATTCGATCGCTGTAAATAGCTGTTTGCCATATTTTTCTTCCAATTTATCTTTGTATGAGGATGCCAGAAGTGCATCATTATAATCCATAATATAGGGCATGATCGTAGGATATTCCTGCTCTATAAAATGATTCTCTTCGTCATAGTATTTGTCCGATGTGTCGATGGTATGTCTGATGCTGGCAATCGTACATGCTGAATCATATATACTTATCAGACTGTCTCCATCTGCATAAACCTGCAAAAGTTCTTCGAAGCTCTCAGCTTCCTTGACTCTTTTGGTAAGTTTCATGATCTTATTTTTAATTTCCTCTGTATCCGGTCTCTTATATTCCAACTCCGGAAATGTCCATTTCTCTGTCATAATCTTTTTCCCTTCATTTTATGATAAGTCGTTACCCTCTCAGTATATCAGTAATCAGATTTGGGACAAGTACTATCATGCCTCATATACTACTCTATTTTCGTTTCCCGGTATTACTATAAATATTACAGCTGAAATAAACGTTGTTATTCCTAGAATCAGTGCCACCAACCTATATGGCAGTATTGAGCCCAGTGCTCCTGCAATAAATTGAAATGCAATTCCTCCGACTGAAAAAATAACATCAAATATTGCTTTCACTCTTGCCCTTATATCATTAGGCAAATATGAATATATGGCACATTCTCGTATTGTTGCACTTCCACATCCAAGCCCTCCACATATAAATCTATTTGCCAGCATAAGTGGAAACGGAAGAAAAAGAAGTATCGCATCCATAAAATCATAAGTCAGATATACGATTTTGGTAAATCCAAACCGCTTTTTTCGCTTTATTTCCGCATTGTAATGAATTGAACCGCTTATGACTCTTCCTATCATCTCAGCACTTTTCAAAAATCCAAGCATTGAAACCGTAAGCCAAGGTTGCGTCTGATAGTATGCCTGAGTAATTAAATTGACACCCTCTGTTGCACCACTTGTAATACTCATATAGGTGTAAATGTTTCTGATGCCTTTTTCTTTTTTTAGATAATGAAAACCTGCCTTTATATCTTCTATATATTGCGAAAAATTATATATATCTTTTGCACTGATATTTATTTTTGTTATGCATGACTCCAAAATCACCGATACCATTGTCAGCGCTGCAACAAATAAAAAAATATATCCAATAGAAGTCTTGCCATAAGCAAAAGTCACGATAGGTGAAACTATTATAGTCACAAGTGGATATATGGTTGCACTGACTGCATAACCCTGCTGTTCTGCCCCCTTCTCGATCAGATCAGGGTACCAGGATGAATATGCCAATTGATAGATGATAGAATTTGTAGCAACAACCAGAACAAATACAATATATAAAATATAATTAAATCTATGGTTCAATGTCCAAAATCCCATTCCTGCATATATGAAAACCATAAAAATGTCTAGACTGATGATCCATATCTTTTTGTTACCTCGGTCGATAAATGGTGCAATGATCACGGGAAGTATAATATCCGGAAGCATGCCACATATCATTATCAAGGCTGACAAAAATGTTGACTTGGTCTCATCAAAAACCAGCAAGCTGATGGGGAGGTTCATTGCCTCTCCACCTATTGCTGATAATATCGTTGCTCCCGTAATACAGGAAAAATCCTTTGTCCAAAGCTTATTATTTTTATCTTTTATTATCACTTAGCTATCCTCCTATTAATTGATAGCATAAGTGTATGTCTTATTTAAGCCTATGTATATCCTTGCTTATTGGGAATTTTATTCTATTTTTATGTGCTTAAGTGTCAACTAATTATCTATTTGTGGAAATAGTCTGTTGAAATTCATATGCTTTTTTATATTGTCTCTGGCTGATATAAGCTTCTGTTATTACCTCATGGTAAAAAAACAGATATCCAAAATGACCTTCTTTT
>JAGOLM010000042.1 GCA_017994075.1 Lachnospiraceae bacterium | reverse complement strand
CACATCGGTTCCGACCTTTTTATAATATATTCCCAGAATTATTTTAACTAAAATAGCTGCAGATACAACAATAAGAGCAATTATTGAATAATCTGCCTTGGTGGGATTAATGATCGCACGAATAGACTCCAGCATAGCTGACACACCAGCATATAACACGACAAAGGCCACTATAAGAGCACTTATGTATTCTGTTCTGCCATGTCCAAAGGGATGTTCCTTATCCGCTGGTCTCGTGGCCAGATGTATGCCTAGAACTGTAATAAATGAGCTCATGGCATCACTTAGGTTATTTACAGCATCCATTGTAATAGCGATCGATCCTGTCATAAAACCGATAAGTGCCTTAAATGCAGCCAAAAGTATATTTGTAATTATGCCTATAACGCTGGTCCGGCTGATCACCTTTCTTCGATTATTTTCATGCATTTTTTCTTTCATCATTTTCTCCAAATGAAATGTTTATTTCAATTTTATTTTTATTTTAAATCTAATTTTGATTTTTATTTCGATTTTTATTTTAATTTCAATTTCAATATAATGTCTGTGTATAACTTAATTATTAATAATCTAACTATTTCTCTACAACTCTCATAATATACTATAAGCTGCCACAAGGGCAGCTCGTAATATTTTTCGATATGATATGATCTTTTTATTCAAAGTTCTTTGGTTTATATCTGACATCACTGACAGTATATACAGTTACAAACGAATCAGGTTCATTTTTACCTAGATAGTCCAGGAGCTTCTGATACTCTTGTTTATCAACAATTGCTATGATCTCCTGATGCTTCTCACCATTATAAGCCCCAACAGTTTCATAAACTGAAGCTCCACTGTGGAGTTCATTCAGTATGAAATGTTTCGTAGCTTCCATATTCTCTGGTAGAATGCATACCCTTCTTTTCAGGTTATGATCAAATATAAAATGATCCAGAATAACACCATTAAAATATGTACCTAAGATACTTAAAACTACTGTCTTCTTATCATAAGCAAATACTGATGAAAAGGCAATCAGCATTCCTGACATTGAAAGTGCATATCCAAAATTCATATGAAAATATTTATTCATGATCTTGGCTACTATATCAAGTCCACCGGAAGAAGCATTCATATTGAATAGAAGTGCTGCTCCAAATCCTGCTAAAAAGGTATAGCAGATAACATCCAATAATGCATCTCCTGTAATCGACTTGTAGTTAGGGAACACATTCTCATATATTGCCAGAATTACCGGCAGGATTATTGTAGTATAAACTGTCTTAGCTCCGAACTCTCTGCCACAGAACAAAAATCCAACTAAGAGAAGAGCGACATTAATTACTAGTGTAATGGCCGAAACCTTAAACGGTATGAAGTGCTCCAACACAACTGCCAGACCGGCTATACTGCTGATTGCTGTGTGGCTCGGCATCATAAAAAAGAATACTCCTGATGCTATAAACGCTGTTGCAATTGTAAGCATCACAACTTCTTTGATTTTTCCTAACATTAACTAATGTCCTCATTTCTTTCTATTTCTTTTATTCTGTTTTATACCTACTGTATTATGCCTGTTTTTTTAATAATCCAACTATTTTCTTTATTGATGGTGCATTACCATAGAGTGTAACTCCGGCACGATATATCTTGGCTGCGCCTATTCCTATTATTATTGTCGAAACTACGAGTATTGCAATCGAAGCAGCTATCTCAATAACCGGTACCGTGCTCATTGATATCCTGGCAAACATGGCCATTGGTGATGTAAAGGGTATCATAGAACATACTTTCATAATGGTCGTATCCACATTACCACTTGATATTCCAACTATTGTGATCAAAAATCCAAATACATATATAAGTGTAACCGGCGTAGATACAGAGCTTAGATCCTCCTGCCTAGATACGCATGACGCTGCTGCCGCAAAAAGGAATGCGTATAGCATGAATCCCAATACAAAGAACAACAGCATATACACAAATAAATAATTCGGCATATCAAATATCATATTTATAATCTGATTATCTTTCCATCCTCCCTTTGTGATGTTCCATGACAAAAGTGAAGATCCAAATATAACAAATAGCTCCAAAAACCCTGCCAGACATGCTGCAAGAACCTTACCAAACATCATATACTGAGGCTTGACGCTGGTTATCAAGAGTTCCATGGCTCTGGTGGACTTCTCGGTTGCAACTGTATTTGCCACCATCTGTCCTAGGAAAATAATGACCATATATAATCCCATGATCATCACATAAGTGTAAAAATAATTCTGTACCTGGTTCTCACCAAACATCACTGTCTTATGATCAACCTTGGTTGAAAGTATCCCCTGTATATCCTTCTGGCTAACTCCTGCTTTGACCATTGCAGAAGACTGGGAAAACTGTTTCATGACCTCGTCTAATACCTGTGTATTATTATCATACATCTCTACATTATCTACATAATAGGTGTACTCAGTAGGGCCTGTAATATCAAGTGCGAAATCTACATCTCCCTTTTGGATCAGCTTTTTGATCGCATTTTTATCAAAATTCTTTTCTACCATTTTGTAATCAGGATAACAGGTCTTGAATACTGCCTTCAGAGCTTCATCTGATCCCTTCAGCTCATCATTGGATATCATGTAATAAGCTGTTGGAAGTTCGTCCTTCTTATTATTGTCAGAACCTAGAAATGAAGATATCAATCCCGGAACTATCAGTAGGAGAGAAGCGCCTAATGCTATTATCAGAGTTGAAATAACAAATGACTTATTCTTCATAAAAGACATAAATTCAAATTTAAATACCGTCCAAAACTGCTTCATTATTTTGCCTCCCCCTTTGTTTCATCATCTCCTGCATATTCCACAAATATATCTAATAGAGAAGGTCTCCATACGCTAATGCTGTCAATATTATATTTATTAGTGATCTCTGCCATCATGGCAAATCTCTGTTCTTCAGATGGTATACTGATGAAAATACTTCCATCTGCCTGCTTTGATGCAACATCACTATACTCTTCAAATATCCTGTCAGAATCCATAGAACGTATTACCAGTCTGTCCTTGTGATAGCTGTCTTTAATATCATCGATCCTACCGCCTACAGACACTTCACCATCTCTCATTACGATGATATTATTGCAGAATTCTTCTATATAATTCATCTGATGGCTGGAAAAGAGAACTATTTTTCCCTTATTTATCTCTTCCTGAACTACCTTTTGTAACATAAGAGCATTTACCGGGTCCAATCCAGAAAATGGTTCATCTAATATCAGAACATCCGGATTATGGATAACCGCTGATATGAGCTGTATCTTCTGCTGATTACCCTTGGATAATTCCTGAGGTTTTTTATTTCTGTATTCCGACATTTCCAGTCTCTCCAGCCATTGGTCTGCTGCTTTTCTGGCATTCTTGCCTGACATTCCCTTAAGCTCAGCAAAATAAACCAGCTGATCAATTATTTTTTTCTTGGGGTATAATCCTCTTTCTTCCGGCAGATAACCATATGTGATCTCGTCATAGTTTATTGGTTTTCCGTCGATAAGTATTTCCCCTGAATTACCCTTGAATACATCCAGGATAATCCTGATGGTTGTGGTCTTGCCGGCACCATTTCTACCTAATAATCCAATTGCTTCCCCTGATTCTGCCGAAAAAGATATCCCCTTTAGCACTTCCTTGGTTCCAAAGCTTTTCCGCAGGTCTCTGACTTCTAGAATCATACTGCCTCATTTCTAATTTTTAACATTATCTACTTTAAGTCCCATTCAGGAACAAAAGATTCTTTTGCCACATGTCTATCTTGGATAAAAGCATTACTAATACCCATATTAAGCGCATAGTCTAGCAGTCTGTCATATTCTCTTCTGGTAATTCTTCTACCTAGAAGAGGATGCTCCGCCATATGTGACATAGGGGTATACTGGCTCATTAGGCTTATGTATATACTGTCGCCATAAGTCTCATACAAATATTCAATCACTCTCTCTGATTCTCTGACATGGCCCGGTAACAGCAGATTCCTGACTATAACACCTCTTTTGATCAGAGTAATGTCACCGATTTCATAAAAATCCAGATCACCGACCTGACGATACATCTCCTTGATAGCTGACTTGGATATCTCCGGATAATCCATTGCTCTGGAATATTCTGCTGCCAGATCCTCTGATATATATTTCATATCAGGAAGATATACATCTATTAGTCCTTCTAAGAGTCTAAGCGTCTCTGCTTTTTCATATCCGCTGGAATTATATATGATCGGAATATTCAGCCCATTTTTTTTTGCAATTGTAAGAGCTTCTGCAATCTGTGGCACAAAGTGAACTCCTGTCACCAAATTGATATTATATGCATGATCCCTGTTCTGAAGCCTGAGAAAAATATCCGCCAGTTCTTGAATCGTGACTTCTTTTCCTCTTATATCCGTTTTCCATGGAACTTTCAACCTATTTTTATCATTAAGAGGTAATTCCTCGGAATTACTCTTATAATTTTGTTTAACTCCGGATATATCGACATTTTGGCAATATATACATCCTAGATTACATCCTGTAAAAAATACCGCGCCGGAACCTCTTTTTTTATTTTGTTCACAGTTCTCTGCAGCATTACAATCTCTATCGGCCACCATCTGACCTTCGAAATATCCTGATATACAAGGCTCTTCCCAATAATGAAGTGCAGCTCTTGATATCATGACCTTATCCGTCATACCACATACGCCTGTTATACCGGCAGTTCTATTCACACCGCAATTTCTAGGACATATGAGACATTTTTTCATATCACTCATTCTTATAACACGTTTTTTCTATTATAGAATCTATTTTAGAAACTTCGCTTGAATATTTTCCTAATTTTGCCTCAGCAGCATTCATCCTATCCATTTGGACAGAAGCCTCTTCTTTATCATTGCATCTATCAGAAATCGCATGCATATACGCCGCCTCTGTATATTTAGCCAAGAAAACAAGATTGCTTTCCGATGTATCTTTTCCTATATAATTGCTGTAATACGTTTCTACTACCATGGAATAATCCTTTTCCAAAATATTAGTCGACATATCATCATCATTAAATCTATCCGCCTTTGTATATAGCATTCCACTTACAGCAGAAATAAAGGTAATAAGGAGAACTATTGCCGCTATTATTATCACGATATTCAATATGAATTCCGTAGGACTCTGATCATCTGATCTAAATTTGATCTTCATCACTCAGTGCCCTCCTTTGTAGATATTTTTTTCAAGATATTTTCAATCGAATCATTGATAAGATTCTGTCTCTGTCTCTCATTCATAGTCTTCAGATTGGCTGCATCATCCTTTGTAATGCCCAGATTCACTACTTCCGTCATTTCGACCTGATGAGTCATATCATCGAAATATTTTTTATATTCGATAGATGTCTTGTCATAGGCGTTCATGTCATATACTTGCTTATAGTATGTCAATATACTGTCACTCAGATTATTATAATCATTTTCCCTTGAGCCATACTTATCCGGAATAGCCACAGCTTCTGCATAATGTTCTATCCATTCATACTGACTGCAGGCCTGGCTGATCGTCGCATATTTGTAATATTTTGTTTCATAGGTATCAATGTTGTTATTTTCAATAATGGAATTTACTGCCCTATATTCCCCGTTTGCCAGCTTCTTATCTATTATCTTACTATATTCATCATATTTTTGATTAGCAACATGTTCTCTATGCCTCCTTATTATTCTGTAGGCATTGCCGCTTACATAGGTATTGATGGCTATTAATATAACCATAACTATGAGTACAACTGCTCTTACCGATATTCCGGACCATTTTCTGGCCTGATTTTTAACATCAGTCTCCGTAGTATTGAATTCCGATTCAAAGTGCTGCATATCCTTAATATGGTTGGCTGCAAGCTCATTGGGTCTACCGCAATGAGGGCAAAACTGATCCTCTAGCCCCAAGCTTCCTCCACAATACTGGCATTTCATACTAGTTCACTCCTTTTTTGATGTTATATTTTTTAAAATATTTTTTTAAATATAAATCTCTCAATTTAATATCAACGTAATTGTTCTTTTTATATGAATTCAAGAATTGATCGTCATCCTTTTTTGTAAAGGGATAGATCACTGCCAATTCACTCTCATAATCACTATACTTATTTTTAATGTATTCCAGATTGTCATGGTCGAATCTAGTATCATAATCCTTATATTTTAAAATACAATACTCTTCAAGATATATTCTATATGTATATTTACTCCATGTGCCAATTTTATCCGGATGAAAATATTTATATTCCATTTCCACATCCGCCAAAACACCAAAGAAATCGCAATGTTCCCATGTAAATATAGGCGAGTCAGGTTTTAGTTCTTCTATTTCATATATTTTTACAATTTCTTCATATTGTTTTTTATCATACATCTCATCCAGCTTAGGTAGAGTGTCTCTTGACCATTTCAGATATTCGCTGGTTCTCTGAGATTTTTTAATGTTGTTTCTGACTGTGACTATTACTGCTATTGCTGCAATGATAAAAACAATGATTATAATAGGACGTAACATATACAATATTTCCTTGGATTCCTCTTTTGCAGCTGCTATATCCTCTTTTTTCAGATCAGACATAGTATCTTCCATGCCTGTCATCTTGTCCATATATGCCTTTTCTGATTCGATCAGGTTCGTTGAGGCACAATAAGGGCACTTCATCAGTCTCTTTTTATAATGGGCCCCACAAGAAGTACATTCAATCTCTTCCTCAGGATCAAAATCATCATATTTATAATCGTACTTTTCAGCACCATTTCCACACTTTTTATTAAAATGAATCTTCATTTATATTCTCCGCAACTTCAAACATTCATATTCTATAAGTTTTCTACCTGCATTTCAATTGCGATAATCTATATTGTTAAGATTTCTTAAGATTTAATTAATAGAAAAATTAATAATTCTTATATATACTTCAATACGTACTGTGCGTTTTAGGATATTTCATTTTGTAATTAAACTTTGATACCCGATGAAACGCGAAACAATATAATCTAATTCTAAGGAGTTTTTATGAAGAAAATATCTTCCAAGAAAAAACGTATAACTGTAATTGTTGTAACAGCAGTAGTAATTGTAGGCGCTGTAATGGTCCATAACAAAATCAATGCCGAAAAGGCAAGTTCCGATGCAGACAATCAAGTCACTACTATATCAAGACATAACTTAAAAAATTCTATTACGATATCAGGCTCTCTTGTCAGCAAGCAGAAATCATCCCTTGAGAGCACTGTTACCGGTGTAAAAGTAGCCTCCGTCAATGTCAAGGTCGGAGACCGAGTCAAGGCCGGAGACATTCTGGCTACTCTGGACAGTTCTGATGCCGCTACAGAACTCACATCAGCCACGACCGCACTTTCTGATGCTTCTTCCAAAGACAGCATCGCACTTAATCAAGCTAAGCGAGCTGAGGAATACGCTGTAAGCGAATCTTCCAAAAATAACAACAGGAACCAAGATGCTGTCAATCAGGCTCAAAGTGATTACAATAATGCCGTAGCTGCACAATCAAGTGCAGATCAAGAATACAGGACAGCTGTTTCTTCTCAAACCGAAGACATCAATGACAAAAAAACAGCTCTTAATTCTGCCAATGACAATCTAAAGACTGCCAGAGATGCTCTTACCAAGGCTAAACAGACATTAGAAGACAGCCTTGCCGGTGGTAACAAGGACATATTGGATCAGCAAGCTACCGTTAAAACAGCCTCTATGGGAACTGATACATCGGCTCAGAAACAACAGATCAAAGCTGCCCAGGATAAGGTAGATGCATGTACTATCAAGGCTCCTCACGATGGGCTGATCACTGCCGTCAGTTTTCAGACCGGAGATAATTACACCGGTGGATCTATTGTGGATGTTCAGGATGATTCTGCATTCTATGTAGATGCAATGGTGGATCAGTACGATGTACTGGGTGTCAAAAATGATCAGAAGGTAACCATCAAAACCGGCGGTGCTGACTCCAAAGAGATCACCGGCAAAGTAACATTTGTATCTCCTACTCCAGCTTCTCAGAAACCTGACAGTACTACCGCTTCTTCTGCTTCAACTGCATCTACGTCCTCTGCTTCAACATCCAGTGAATATGAGGTCAAGATCTCTCTCGATACCCTTCCGGAAAATATGAAGCTTGGTATGCAGGTCAAGGTAGAAATAATCACCTCTGAGAAAAATAACGCTTTGGCTGTTCCCGATGAATACATAGGTCAGAATGAAGATGGAACATATTACATCGAAGCTCTGATCGGTTCTAAGGGCAAAACCAAAAAACTTCCGGTTACCTATGGTCTAAAAACTAACTATTATTCTGAGATCTCAGGTGATGGTATCAAAAAGGGATTAGAGATCCAGGTACCCGGAAGTTCATCGGGTTCCAAAAATAGCGATACCACAGGTGGGGAATCTTCTGGGGAGGCTAGCAATGCCAACTAATATCAAACCTGTAACAAATACCGATACTTCACCGGTTATAGATATGACCGGGATCAAAAAGAGCTTTTACATAGGTACTGAAAATGAATTGGAAGTCCTGCATGGAATAGACCTTACTGTGATGCCGGGAGAGTTCCTCTCTATTGTAGGTCAATCCGGTTCCGGCAAATCTACGCTTATGAATATCATCGGTCTATTAGATAAGCCAACTTCCGGCAGCTATATCCTGAATTCTTCTGATATAAGCCTTGATTCAGATGAAGACACTTCACATATCAGAAACAAAGAGATTGGATTCGTTTTCCAGACCTATAATCTGATACCTAGGATGTCTGCATTAAAAAACATAGAGCTTCCTATGCTATATGCCGGAGTTCATGGTAAGGCAAGGAAGGAAAGAGCTGAAGAACTGTTAGAACTTGTAGGTATGACCGAACGTATGCAGCACACTCCTGATGAATTATCAGGAGGCCAAAAGCAAAGAGTCGCTATCGCCCGTGCTCTATCCAATGATCCTTCCATAATTCTGGCTGATGAGCCTACCGGAGCACTTGATTCTAAAACCGGTCATGTGATCATGGATATTTTTCACAAGTTAAATGAAGAAAAAGGTATAACCGTGGTTTTGATCACCCACAGTCATGAGCTGGCCTCAGAGACTCAGCGGATCGTAACTCTTTCTGATGGACTATTTATTGATAATCCCGAACTGTCGTACTCTGACAACATGACGAAAGGAATATAAATGTTACTTAGTGAAAATATAAAAATGGCTATTCATCAACTAAAAGCTAATAAGCTCAGAACATTTCTCACGATGCTTGGGATAATCATCGGAATAGCCTCAGTTATTGCAATAATAACAGTTGGTGATGCCATGACAAAATCTGTTATGAATTCTCTTAACAGTATGGGAACCAACAATATAGAATTCTATCTGACATCAAAATCTACAACAGACAAAGATGGTAACGTAGAAACCACTGTTGTAGAACGTGATATGAAGGACAGTGATTATTTTACCGACAAGATGATGACATCACTAAAAGATTCATTTGGCGATAGGATCGAAGGCATCTCATTGTCGGCTGAACTTGCAAATGGCAAGGCAACTCAAGGACAGAAATATGCCAGAATAGCTATAAAAGGTTTGAATTCCTATGCATTAACCCAAAAGAAGCTTACCATACTGGCCGGGGCTCCTATCTCAGACCGTGATCAAAATGCCTCTAGCAAGGTTGCACTGGTTTCCGATAGATACGTCCAGAATATGTATGGTCAAAATGCTGATTTAAAAAATGTACTGGCCAAGCATGTTGAGCTGGTATCTGGTAGCAGCTACTACTCATATACGATTATTGGTGTCTACAAATACAGTGAAGACCAGAATAAAATGATGACAGGTGAAGCATCCAACGGCTCCGGCAAGAATCTCCAGACAGATTGTTATATTCCTCTCTCTGTTGCCCAACAGGCACTTCACTCCGATGCTCTTTACGGAGATTTTACCGTAATCGCAGGCACCACTGATGATGCTTCTCAGTTAAAAGATGACATATCCAAATATCTAAATCAGCATTTCTATGAAAATAATGATGCCTATATGGCTGATGGTTACAGCATGCAGGCTGATATCAAACAGTCTAGTGAGATGATGGGAACTCTTAAACTGGCCATATCTGCCATCGCTGCGATCTCTCTTCTCGTAGGTGGGATCGGAGTCATGAATATAATGGTTGTTTCAATAACTGAGCGAACAAGAGAGATCGGAACCCGAAAAGCTCTTGGTGCTACTAATCGTTCTATCAAGATGCAGTTCATAATCGAAGCTCTTGTAATATGTCTGATCGGTGGGATAATCGGTATGATCCTCGGAAGTGTCATCGGAATGGCAATCTCCAAAATGATTGGATTTGCTGCAATTCCAAGCATATCATCAGTTGTTATAAGCTTGCTTTTCTCTATGGGATTCGGAGTGTTCTTCGGTTATTATCCCGCCAGCAAGGCTGCCAAGATGAACCCTATTGATGCTTTGAGATATGAATAATTAAAAAACAGTCCTTGGTTTATTTGCATCTTCTCTTACTGAAAAATGCAATATAAACCAAGGACTTTTTTCTTTTCTAATGGTTAAGTAACCACTTAATTCCCTTTGCAACCCGAAGATCTGCGTCTCTAAAATGGTTGCCCGGATTAACCTCAAATATTGTCTTAATATCCTTTGTTCGGTAATGTTCTACCAATTCCCGATTAATAGTTTCGGTCTGGCTTAGATACGGATTTCTCGAATTGCTCTCCTTGCCACCAAGTGATAGATATATGCCGTCAGGCTTACTCTTAAAATCATTATTTAGCGCATACTCTCTGAATCCCGGGAACCACAGTGATCCCGAAGCCGATACCGCACCACTGAAAAAATCAGTCTGGTACATAGCCCAAAGTGCAAATAATCCAGCCATGGAATATCCCGAAATATATGCTTTTGAATTCGTGGCTATATGATTGGCATTTGAAGAGACTGCCCCCATAGAAATTATATCCGGATACAGCCTGGACTCTGCCAATGGAACTACTTTTTCCAATATCCATTTCAGATACTCAGGAGACCCTCCGGAAAAATTATCCTCCCTGGATATTACCTTATCCGCAGGCCATGGAGACAAGAATTCATCCCACTCCACTTCGGAAACAGACACAAGATTAAATTCCTTGCAATTAATCTTCTCACATTTTTTCAGAAGCATTGGGATGCCATCGTAAAAATCTGTGCTGTAGATTATAGGCAAGTTCTGTTTATAACCTTGATATATACAGACTCTTTTGTTATCAATTTTCCCATCAAATATTTTTTCCATATTCAACTATCCT
>JAGOLM010000104.1 GCA_017994075.1 Lachnospiraceae bacterium | reverse complement strand
GTTATATCATAGTGTCTTATAACATCCTTAGGAAGCTCTAGATCAAACTTGGTAACCAACCATGCTGTTAATTCTACGCAGCTATCGTAGGTTGCTTCATTAAACTTACCTGTTTTATCAGTGTTACAGCACTCTATACTAATAGTATCAGAGTTTCTGTCGTTAGACGCATAGCTCTCTTCTCCGGTGGGAATACACTGAATTATCTCACCCTGGAGTCCTATTACAAAATGACTGCTTGCATAGGTCTCTCCACTGTCTTTTAGTCCCTCAAAATAACTACGATTCTGCTCTGCTGTTGTCATGGGATTGGCTGTATAATGTATCACCACTCCCTTGACCTTTTTAAGTGTTTTCTGGGACCTGGAATATTTATTGGGTGTCAGTAATTCCACCTTGATATCCGGTCGGTCCTCAATCACCATCTTGGTAGCAGTTCTTTTAAATATCGGTGTACCCGACAATAGCCTGATCAAAAGATATATAAGCGTCACCGCTCCAACTATTGCCAGTCCAAATACACCTGCTCTGAAAATGCTTTGCTTTCTTCTTCTTTGTCTTACTGTTCTTCTTTTATTTGAGGTCTCCATGCGCTGTATCCGTAAAAGGTCTGTAACTATCTGATCCTTTTATACCCTTATCTTATGCTTTTATTTTTTATTTAAAATATCCATTTGTGCAAAATAAACAGTTCTATTTTTCTATTTATGCATACATCTGCTTATACCGATTTTATTTTTGCATCCATCTGTAATATGCAAATATGTACTGCTGCATTATGCCATTGTAAGGATAATACCGTTCAAAATCAAATCCATTAGGGTAATGTTCCTCTAATGCCCTTTTTATCCATACATCTATTGGAAAAGAATTAACTCTGTGATATCCAAAAAGCATGGTGCATGAAGCAACCTTGATACCGACACCGTTATATGACATGAGCGCTTGTAGAAGGTCATCATCACTTAATTCCTTCATTCTATTTATTACATCTATATCTGAAGAAATAAGTCTAGTTGTATTCTGAATATATGGAACTCTATAGCCTAATCCACATCCGTCTATTCCTGCCAAATCATACGAACATTTTCCAGCTACTGCTGTTCCATTTTTCTTGCATGTAAAATGTGACAGTTCCTCCGGTGTCGGAAAGGAATATACCTCTTCACCATTACATTCTCCAATGTTACTGCCAAATGTTCTACACATCTTCTCTACAGATGTCATTATCGCCGGAATGTTTTTTCTCTGTGATACGATAAAGCTAATAAGTATCTCAAATGGATCCTGTCTCAATATTCTGATCCCTTTGCCCGCCTCTCCGGCGGCAGTTAGGAAATTGTCATTATTATCAATAGAATGTCTTATCCCAGAATATGAAGTATCTATGTCGAAATAACTCCTCCATGTATTTTCATACTCATCCTCTGAACAGCTCAGCTCCAGTCCATCTCTTACCAGAGATGCTGTTATATATCTACCAAAGGCCGGGATCATATAACTCTCTTCGTCTATCTTTTTCCACCTAAAACACTGACCACTGTCAGCTATCTTATCAAGATCTATTTCATCTTCAATTTTAAAAATCATATTCCTCACACTCTATAATCTACGCTGCGGGATTTCGCAATTGTGTCGCTATATTAAAGTATGTATATAGTGACATTATATCTATGATTATACTATTTTTAGCACACCCTTGGAAGAATCAAAATATAGAATCATTTTTTTAAATAAAATTATTCTATTCATTGAAAACGTTTCCATACTTTGCTATTCTGTATGATGTATATGTAGAAAGGGTGTGTAATATGTCACGTCTAACCATTAAGGATATTGCACGTATTTGTAATGTGGGAACAAGTACCGTATCCAGAGCAATTAATGATGATCCGACTGTCAATTGGAAAACAAAACAGATGATACTGGATGCAGTCCAGAAATATCACTATGTTCCCAATAACAGTGCGCGAAATCTAAAACGTTCAGAATCCAACAATGTTGCTGTTCTGGTGAAGGGCCAAAATAACAATTTCTTTCAAAGTATGTATGGCGTATTTGAAGATGAGCTTCAGAAGTATGGGTATACATTTACCATGCGTGAGGCCGGAACATATGATGATGAGATGAATATCGCCCAGGAACTTATCCGCGAGAAAAGACTAAAAGGTATTATATTTCTAGGTGGTATGATGGAGAATCCTGATTACGAACTTCGACATATAGACATTCCTTACGTTCTATGTACTGTAGCTCTAAAAGAGAATCACCCGGATTGCTCATTCACTTCTATTGATGATGAAAAAGAAAGTGAAAAGGCTGTATCATATTTATGTGAAATGGGACACCGAAAAATCGCCATGATATCCAGTCTGAAATCCGATATCGGTGTAGGAAATCTCCGTCAAAAAGGATATAAAAAAGCTCTTGCAAAATACGGGATTCCCTACGATGAAAATCTAGTAGGACATATGAAGGAAAACATTCCTGACTATTCTTATGAAAATGGTTATGAAGTCACAAAAGAGCTTTTATCTTCCGGTAATGATTTTACAGCTCTTTTTGCTATTTCTGACACAACTGCATTCGGTGCCTATCGCGCTATTCTCGAATCTGGAAAGCGAATCCCTGAGGATATCTCTATAATAGGTTTCGATGGTATCGATATGACAAAGTTTATGTACCCATCTCTTACTACTATCAAGCAGCCAGGCGCAGAACTTGCTACTGAATCAGTACAGATGCTCCATGCCGAGATAAACGATAAACCCCACACCTATAAGGTCTTCGATGCAGCTCTAGTTGAGCAGGAATCAGTAAGGCATATTTAGAATAAAGTTTACTTTTAACAAAATAGCTATATAAACGTAAGAAAGCGTTGCTTTTCAGCAACGCTTTCTCTAACCCTATGCAATTTATTTAGTATATAGATTAGATAAGTAGCCCTTTATCATTCAATTTTCATGCTGCCCATCATATTCTCAAGACCGGAATAATCGGTCTTATCACTTTCGTACATATATGTGCCTTTACTGTCCTTATAATAGATAAATGTCTCTACCTTATCCTTATCACCGGTCTCTTCCTGGCTCAAGGGTAAAAATTTAAGCATTGATCCATCACCAAATCCGATCACGATTTCCTTCTTGGTATCCGGCATAGTCTTCACGACTTTTCCCATGCCACTACCTATGATAGCACTGTGCAACATGCTGGCTACTGAATCATTTAAAATATATTTCGTACCATCCATCTCGCATGTTATCGAATCGTTCTTGACACCATATAAAAATGAATTCTGCATTCTATCCTTGTAATTATTGAACTTCGCAGTGAAATTAAGCGAATAGATTATCGGAGAAACCGCTATCACAAACAGAACTACAGCGATTATGATCACCGGCACCAGACTCTTGCCGAGCTTGCTCTTTAACCTGTTCCCAGTTCCCTCTGAGCTCTCATCATTCGTGGCGAATCCAAACCACAGATTGTTCTTTGCTTTTACCGTATCATTCATATCCTCACCCTCCCGTGTGATATTTT
>JAGOLM010000103.1 GCA_017994075.1 Lachnospiraceae bacterium | reverse complement strand
GTTATACCCTGGTGTTCTCGAGGAATTTGCAGATCAGTTTGAATCTGATATATGTATAATACCGTCCAGTATCCACGAAGTGATCCTGGTTCCTGATCAATTAGACATCACATCCTCCAACTATGCTTCTATGATACAGGAGATTAATTCCACAGAGGTAAGTCCTCATGAGATATTATCCGATCATCCTTATTATTTTTCACAAAGTGATAGAAAGATCCGTCATTCTATGATGGCCTGAAGCTGCATTTGGTTAATCATCTAAATAAAAAGCTCTTCAAGAATACTGATATGTTCCCCCGAATTTGGGGTACATGTCATACAATTGAAGAGCCTTTTCTTTATTTTCTACCGCCATTTACCTCAGCGATATATGTCTGATAGACCTTTAGCATATCTTCAACTAAGCATGAGAATATAATAGATATTCCATATTCGGGATTTTTATCCAACCATACTGATGCTGTATGAACTGCAACACTGGCAGCAAGCTCAGCGGGGAATCCTGATGCTCCTGCAGATATTGCCGGGAATGCTATGCTGTGGATCCCTACCTGCTTACATATCTCTAAGCAGTTTACATAACACATCGTAAGGATATTCGAAACATTCTCAACGTCATTTTTATCATAAACAGGACCAACAGTGTGAATAATATACATCTGCTTAAGTGCATATGCGGGAGTCATAACTGCGGTTCCCTGCTTCAAGCTGCCTATCTGATCTAATCGATCCATAAGCCCATCGCCTGCATGAGAATATATATCATGATCTACACCTCCACCATCATTGAATAATGGATCAGCTGAATTGACGATGCACTCGCAATCTATATTTAAGATATTTCCCTGATCAAAATATATTCCTCTTTTATCCATGAATGCATTCTGGTCAGCTTCCAAAATCGCCTTTACCTGATTTTTATTAATAACAAATGACTCACTCCAAGGATCGATAACTATAGAATCCACATCTGTCATCTTGAGAAATTCATTTAAGAGACGTCTCGAATCCATTGCTGCTGCATTCTCGGGATTTCTTTTTGTAACTTCTTCCGGAGATGTAAATAATGTAAAGAACTGCTCGTTTTCAGCATTTTTAACAATTTTGAAAAGCATTTCCTGTTTGTCGTTTTCCGTGGCAAGAGTCATCGGAACCAATAAAACACCATTTTCATGAACGACCTTAAGAAGCGCATTCATTACAGGTCTCCAGGTATCTTCATTTCTATCCATACTAAATATCTTGATCTGGTTCTTCAGATCTATATTTCTGGCAAGGATGTCATCCATCTTTTTCTTTTCTTCAGTACCTGCCATATCCTTGAATCCCTTCGGGTATTCACCATGAGAATCATTATCCTCATGATCATTATCTCCTGATCCATTAGGTGTATCTGTCTTGAGATTAGTTCCTGACAGATCCATATTATCAAGAATTGTTTTGTCCTCACTCTTAATTAAATGTAATGCCACTTCTAATTCCTTTCTTCAGAGCCTCTGCACTGTCCAAAAGTTCCTCTGCGTTTTCCCTTGTTTTCTCGCTTATGCTGACTCCGCCGAGCATACGTGAGAGTTCATCTATTCTGTCCTCTCTTGAGAGTCTCTTGATCGATGAAACCGTTTCCCCGTTTTTAACCTTTTTTTCCACCACAAAATGGTTATCTGCCATCGAAGCTATCTGTGGCAGATGCGTAATGCATATTACCTGTGATGAAGCTGCCACTTTATTTAATTTTTCGGATACCTTTTGAGCTGTACGTCCGCTGATCCCCGCATCGATTTCATCGAAGATTAGTGTATCTATACCATCTCTTTCAGTTGCCGCTGTTTTTATAGCCAGGCTGATTCGTGAGAGCTCACCACCCGATGCCACGGACCTAAGAGGCTTTAATTGCTCTCCGAGATTCAGTGATATCATGAATTCTCCCTCGTCTCTGCCATTTGCAGTGTATTCACTAGTCTCCGAAATAGGAAATTCAAATTCTACATTGCTGAAATTAAGTTCCCTAAGTGAGTCCGAGACCTCTTTAATAAGGCCATCTGCCGCTTTTCGGCGAAGAGATGTCAGTTTCTTGGCAAGAGAAACGTACCTTGCCTCCAACTTTTTGACTTCCTTCTCCAGCTCATCCAGATAATTGTCATAGTCTTCTAATTTTTTTATTTTCTCGGATTTTTCTTTCAAGGTTTCCAGAATTATATCTATGGAATTGCCATATTTGTTTTTCAGATCATTTATTATATCCAGCCTGTCCTCGACCTCATGGAAATGCTCTGAGTCAAATTCTGAGTCTGTAAGATAATCTTGAAGTGTTCTGTTAAAATCATTGACGATGGCATCTGCATCAGAAAGCATCTTACTCAACTCTTCTAGCTTATCATCATAAGAGCTGACTCTTCTTATCTCTATAAGGGCCTTTCCTATTAGACCAGATGCATTATCACCTTCTGAATAAGAGCTACCTGAGTCTCCTGTCATATTATAAGCATTATCTAATGCTTCTACAATCTTCTCGCTGTTTTTTATCCTGCGATATTCTTCCTCTAGAGAATCATCCTCCCCTTGTTTAAGAGCTGCATTCTCTATTTCTTCAGCCTCATGCTTTAGAAACAACAGATCCTTGTCCCTATCCTTGGAGTTGATCCTGGCGTTTTCCAATTCTTTTAGTTTCTTGGAATAATCTGTATAAGCAACCTTGGTATCAGCCCTGATGCCTAGAAGTTCTTCCCCTGCGTAATCATCCACAATTTCAAGATGCTTGGATTTTTTCAAAAGAGACTGATGCTCATTTTGACCATAGATATCTATCAGTAGCTCTCCCACCGATTTAAGCTTGGTGGATGGCACACTCTCTCCATTTATCTTGCCCTGAGCTCTTGTATCCGATATTCGCCTGGACAGGATTACCTCCCCGTCACATGGCTCTATTCCCATATCTCTCAGCATATTGACTTTTTTTTCGTCTTCTACCGAAAAAATAGCCTCTACATATGCGTCTGATCCGGAATCTCTGATCATATCCTTTGCCGTCTTGCCCCCAAGTGCAATGGACAGAGCTCCCAAAATAATGGACTTGCCTGCTCCTGTTTCTCCTGACAGGATATTTAGTCCATTTCTAAACTCTATTTCTTCACTATCGATCAATGTGAAGTTTTTAATCATTAGACTTATCAGCATGTATACCCCCGTTTTCTCAGTTTTATATTTTATACTGATATCGTGTTACCTAAATTTTTCACTCATCCTCTGTAAAAAGCTCTTATCTGAAAAACGGATCATCTTGGTTATATGGCACGAACGCTTCACAACAAGTTTGTCGCCTTCCTCGATCTCGATCCTTTTATCTCCATCAAATGTTATTATAATGGACTCATCTTCATTATTATGCCTTTTATTCAGTTCGATAGTAATTTCATCATCTTTGCATAAGACAATAGATTTTGAATTCATAGCATGAGGATTGATGGGTGTGAGTAATATAACACTGTTCTTAGGATCCACGATCGGTCCTCCACAAGAAAGGTTATAAGCTGTAGATCCCGTTGGAGTTGCCAGAACTATTCCATCAGCATCCACGCTATATAGATAACTCCCATTAATATAAACAGAGAGCGTGATCATATTCATATCACGTCCGGCAGCAATAGAAATGTCATTAAGCGCACTTTCTATGACATATTCCTTCCCATCCATATTGATGCTGCCTCGTCACATCATCCGGTCTTCTGTCTCGTAATCATCTGAAAAAAGACTGTCTATCGCAGCTTCCACAGTAGAATCATCCAGATCACAC
>JAGOLM010000102.1 GCA_017994075.1 Lachnospiraceae bacterium | reverse complement strand
TATCAGTAAGAGGAGTATATGGATATGTGTGAAAATAAAAAAGTAAACGGAGAAACAAAGGAAAACGACCTGGATAAGCCAATAAAAGAAATCGTACTTTGCGGTTCGAGCAGATATACAAAAAAATTTTTTTTTAATAAGGAATTTGATTCACTTCCAGAAGGCATCAAGAAAGAGCTTAACATAATGTGCGTAATGTATACAGAGGATGTAGGTGGGACTATTCAGCTCAACTTTGATCCGGAAGGTAATCTCGACATAGTAACAGACGCCAATGAAGATGATTTCTCCTATGATGATATCGGAGCTACATTTAAGGTAAGAAAATTACAGAGAGAGAGAAAAGAATTCTTTAATTCACTGGAGATCTATTACAAGGTCCTGTATATGGGCAAAACTCCGGAAGAACTGAAGAAGGAATATGAAGAGTTAGGCGAGGACGAATAAATCAAGATATATATGGAAAAAAACAAGATCATTCATGAGATAAATATTGGAAACGTTCATTTAAATAATAATCTGGTTCTGGCACCGATGGCGGGAGTTACAGATATTGCCTATAGACCCATATGTAAGGAAATGGGAGCAGGACTGGTATGTATGGAAATGATAAGTGCCAAGGCTATTGTATATAACAACAAGAAAACAGCTGAGATGCTAGAGACTAAACCTGAAGAGAGACCGGTCTCACTACAGCTATTTGGATCAGATCCTGAATATATGGCAGAGGCAGCCAGAAGGATAGAGGAGCTACCCTTTGATATATTGGATGTCAATATGGGATGCCCGGTTCCAAAGGTCGTCAATAACGGCGAGGGATCAGCGCTTATGAAGGATCCAGTGCTGGTAGGAAAAATAGTCGAAGCACTGGTAAAAGCAATAAAAAAACCAGTTACCGTTAAAATAAGAACTGGTTTTGATTCAGAACACTATAATGCGACGGAAGTAGCCCACGTAGCGGAAGAGTCAGGAGCCTCAGCAGTAGCGGTTCACGGACGAACAAGAGAAGAAATGTATTCCGGCAAAGCGGACTGGTCCAAAATCAGAGAAGTAAAAGAAAAAATTAAAATCCCTGTTTTCGGAAACGGAGACATAGAATCTCCGAAGGACGTAGAAAAAATGTATGAGGAAACTGGATGCGACGGATACCTGATAGCCAGAGCAACCAGAGGCAATCCATGGATATTTAGGGATATAATAGAATATTTTGAAAATGGCAAGGAACCTGAGCCAAAATCTAAGGAAGAGATCCGGAACATGATAATCAAGCATGCCAGGCTGGAAATAGAAGCAAAGGGTGAGTATATAGCAATAAGGGAAATGAGAAAGCATATTGCATGGTATACACAGGGCATTCCTCATTCATCAGACCTTAGAAGACAGACAAATTTCATAGAAACATACGAAGATATGCTAAAGGTGCTTGACAATTGACGAAGTGAAAATTTATAATACCATTTGCTGTACTTTAAGTATTTTACTACATAGTTAATATGAACATATAAAAATACAAATAAATCGGGAAAACGAAAGGTCGAAAAATGGAAGCAAAAAAGAACATAATGACATACGAGGGCATGAAAAAGCTCGAAGATGAACTCTATGACCTCAAGATCAATAAGCTTAAAGAAAATTCACAGAAGATAAAAGAAGCACGTGAACAGGGAGACCTTTCCGAGAATGCAGAGTACGACGCAGCTAAGGACGAGCAGAGAGATATCGCTATAAGAATCGCAGAGATCGAAGAGATCCTGAAGAATGCAGAAGTCGTAATGGAAGATGACGTGGATAAGAGTTCCATCGGACTCGGATGCACAGTCAAGATCCTCGACATTGAAGAAAATGAAGAGATGACATATCGTATGGTTGGTTCTGCAGAAGCTGACAGCCTGAATGGAACACTTTCCATTGAATCTCCTCTGGGAGCAGCAATGATGAAGAAAACATCGGGAGACACCATCGAAGTAGAAGCACCTATTGGTGTTATCAAGTACGAGATTCTCGATTTTAGAAGAGATAACTAAGAGATAGAGGTATGATAAAAAGCAACTGGTAACTTGATCAAGTTGCTTTTTACATTAAAAAAGGAGTTTATATGGCACAGAATGAAAACAATCAGGAGCGAGATCTAGGACAGTTAAGAAGAAATCGCTTTGAAAAATTGGAAACTCTTCAGGCAGAAGGTAAGGATCCGTTCAAGATTACTAAGTTTGACGCTAGCAATCACTCAACAGATATTACAGGCGATATCGATAATTTCATCGATAAAGAAGTAACAGTAGCCGGAAGAATGATGTTCAAACGTGTCATGGGTAAGGCTTCTTTTGCAAATATCAGAGATCTAAAGGGCGACATCCAGATATACGTCACAAGAGATGACCTGGGTGAAGACAATTATAAGGACTTTAAGAAGACAGATGTAGGTGATATATTCGGAGTCAAGGGAAGAGTATTCAGAACCAAGACAGGCGAGCCTACTATTCATGTAACAGAGCTGACACTTCTCACTAAGTCACTACAGATTCTCCCTGAGAAGTTCCACGGACTCACAGATACAGATACCAGATACAGACAGAGATATGTAGACCTAATTATGAATCCAGAGGTCAAGGATACATTTGTCAAGAGATCACAGATCATTCGTGAGATCAGAAACTTCCTGGCAGGAAGGGATTTCATGGAAGTAGAGACTCCAATGCTGGTAGATAATGCCGGAGGAGCAGCAGCAAGACCATTCTCAACACACTTCAATGCGTTGGATCAGGATATGAAGCTTCGTATATCTCTCGAGTTATACCTAAAGAGATTGATCGTTGGTGGGTTGGAGAGAGTATTCGAGATCGGAAGAGTATTCCGTAACGAAGGTGTAGATACCAGACATAATCCTGAGTTTACACTGATGGAACTATATCAGGCATATACAGATTATAATGGAATGATGGAGCTCACAGAGAGTATGTTCCGTTATGTAGCAGAGCAGGTATGCGGTACGGCCGTTATATCCTACAATGGTATCGAGATCGACCTCAGCAAGCCTTTCAAGAAGATATCTATGTTTGATGCTGTAAAAGAGGCTACAGGCATTGATTTCGATCAGGTAGCTACTGATGAGGAAGCATTCAAGATAGCCAAGGAACATCATATCGAGGTAGAGGCGCATCATCATAAGGGTGACGTGGTCAATCTATTCTTTGAAGAATATTGTGAAGACAAGATGATCCAGCCTACATTTATCATAGATCATCCTATCGAGATATCTCCCCTTACCAAGAAAAAGCCGGAGGATCCCAGCAAGGTTGAGAGATTCGAGCTCTATATCAATGGATGGGAAATGTGTAATGCTTATTCAGAGCTCAATGATCCAGTAGATCAGAGAGAGCGTTTCGCAGCTCAGGATGCTAACGCATCAGCCGGAGATGAGGAAGCACAGCATACAGATGAAGATTTCCTAAATGCCCTAGAAGTCGGTATGCCTCCTACAGGCGGCATCGGTTATGGAATCGATCGCCTATGCATGCTGCTGACAGATGAACCAGCAATCAGAGATGTACTTTTATTTCCGACGATGAAATCGCTTTCTTAGATGGTTAAGGACGAAGCTCTACGAGGTAATACGAGGTCGGACGAACGATCATAAACAGCCATAAACGGTCAACAAAACGCCTAACAAATCATGGATTAACTTGGGACGTAGTGTAAAAAATGGCTGTGGCAACTAGTATTATCACGGATTGTAGCGTAAGCAATGCTAAAAACTAAATAATTATCTTGAGGAATAGACGCGATTATCTAAACCTGGCAAGAAGTAAAAAACGTACCGCAAAGAGAATCCGAAAGGCAA
>JAGOLM010000041.1 GCA_017994075.1 Lachnospiraceae bacterium | reverse complement strand
AATGCACCATCACCTGGGCAGGAATGTTTAAAATTATTTTTGGAATAATTATCATCCCATCCGATTATCAGAACATCATGGTTAGGTTCTTTATTTCCATAGTAATAATAAGAATTAGAAGCAGAATTATAATAGTCAGATCCGCTTAGGTCACTTGTACTGGTCTCAGCATAGAGCGAGGTGGATACACCTCCATTTTTATAAACAGCCCACTTAATATCGTCCATGTCATCCTGGGAATAAAAATGTACCTCCTGAACGTGCTTCGCTGTTCCAGAAGAGGAATCCTCCACGGGACCTGTCCACGATAACATATAGGATACAGCCATCATATAATTGCCGGGTTTTTCCTCTGAGATACCGTATGTATTTCTTTTTGACATATCTGTAGGTGAGAAACTAACCGTTTCCTCCGGTAAAAGTGATGATTCCAGTGCCGATGCTGCAGCATATGCCCAACACGTAGACAGACTGCCCTGATTTTTTATTTTTGAAACCCTTTTTTTGCTTCTTAGATCATAGCTTGACCTAAGTGCAGGTGGTTGAGCAGGTGTACTATCAAGGTTAGCTGTTTTACCTGATTTGTCCCAGCTATATCCATAACCAAACATACGGCAAAGGTCCTTCAATGACATATAGACCTTGCCACCCATGAGCTCTGGTGCAATTGATAGTTCATACTGCTCATCATTTTTCATTCCTGATGTCTTGCCTATTGTAAATGTAAAAGAATCACTATTTCTCTCTATTACTACCCTTGATCCATCATATACTCTGGCGCTGCAATAAAAAGTATTTCTGGCTAAAGCAAACGAAGCCAGCACCTGCATATCTGAATTAAGCAAGAGCTCACCGTTTTCACTATCATAAGCCGAGCCATTGACAGCCAGCTTGACAGAATCAGTCGTATTAAGATTGGAAGAAATCAGAGGATTAAGTACGCTTCCCTCGAGACGCGCACCTCTAAAGGCCTCTACCTGCCCCATCCTGTCGCTCCAGGACATGGTCTGCAAAAAAATAAGCAAGCTCAATGCCACAGCTAAAAGCGAAAAGATTCTTCTGCCTTTCATTATTCTCTCTTTCCCTTGGGAGGCTTAGGTCCCAAAAACTGGTAAAAATAAGTTTTAATAGTTCCGTTATCGATTTTTCTGTTTTTATCTGCTCTAAGATTCATATCCTTAAGGGCATTTTCATAAGAAGTGATCATAAACATAGACCATGTATCGAGTCTCCTTCTTACTTGTCCCAGCGAATAATATAATTCCGGAAGATTCTTTTTTTCTTCCAGTCGCTCTCCATAAGGAGGATTCGTAATTATAAAACCATATTTTCCATGACTATTGGTTTCTCTCATATCCATCTGTTTAAAGCTGACAAGCTTGGCCACTCCGGCTCTCTTGGCGTTTTCTCTTGCGATTTCAAGTAGTTCTTCGTCAATATCAGATCCAGATATATCGGTTTCGATATCTGTGTTTATTTCCGCTTTGGCTTCTTTTCTGGCCGCAGTCCACATTTCTTCGGGAACTATGTTGGGCCAATTTTCCGCTGTGAAGTTTCTATTCAGTCCCGGTGCAATATTGGCTGCTATTAAAGCTGCCTCAATCGGGAAAGTACCACTTCCGCACATGGGATCCAATAGAATTCTATCAGCCTTCCATGGTGTGAGAAGAATCAGTGCTGCCGCAAGAGTCTCTGATATGGGAGCCGCTCCAGCCTGGATCCTATAACCTCTCTTATGAAGAGTATCCCCTGTCGTATCAAGAGCAACTGTTGCTTCATCCTTATTTATAAATACTCTTATAGGATATTCGTCTCCAGTCTCTTCGAACCAATCTATGTTATAAACTCCCTTGAGTCTCTCTACCATTGCCTTTTTGGCGATAGCCTGCAGATCTGATGAACTGAAAAGCTTACTATGGATACCAGCAGCCTTCTTGACCCAAAACTTGCCATCCTCAGGGATAAATTTTTCCCAAGGTATTGCCTTGACTCCCTGAAAAAAGTCTTCGAATGTCTCAGCATGAAAACTTCCACACACAAGTAAAACTCTTTCAGCTGTTCTTAGTTTGATATTGGCAAGGGCTATTGCCTCTGCATCTCCGGCAAATGTCACCCTTCCATCCGCAACATTAGTTATTTCATATCCCAGATCATATATTTCTCTTTTAAGTACTGCTTCTAGTCCAAAATGACATGGGCATAGTATTTCATATTCTGACATTGATTATCTCCATTTTTATTCAAATATCTTTTTCATCAAGCTCTTATATTCATTATACTGTGGCGTATCCCTGAATTCTCCCAAGAGTTTTAGGAGCTCTCCATAATACCATTTATGTTCCTCTGGATCTATAACATTAAATCTCGCCCAGACATTATGGTTACTGCCATCCAGCTCTCTGGCCGTAGCCCTTAGATTCGATAGTTTATCCGCCAAAATTATGATCTTTGAATCATGCTCAGCCGTTTTGATATGTAGAATAGTTTCCTGTTTTCTTACTTTCCAGGTCTCTGTTTTACTTACGCCGTTTCTCTTGTCTTCGCTTTCAGAAATAACAAGTTCTAGAACTCTGTCTCCAAACTTATCTCTTATTTCTTCTTTTCTCGCATCAGTATCTTCAAGTGTATCATGAAGGGCGGCAGCCTCTATTACTTCATTATCATTAGTCATTCTCGCTGTTATCATCATTACTTCTATGGGATGACATATATAAGGTTCGCTTGAGCCTTTCCTGGTCTGACCCTTATGCTTTTCTCCTGCGAAAATCAAAGCCTCTTCAATCTTGCCAAAGGCCTTCATGCTTTCTTCATCTGTGATGTACGGGGGAAAATCCGATACGAAATCACTTAGGATCATTCCATCTATTTTTTTCTTGAGGTCATAATAATAATCTCTGTCATAATAAACAGGATTAAATTTTCCTATTTCTGTCTCAAGATCATAGTACCAGCATTCTGGATATGCTCTGCCATCGTCTCCCTGAATCGTTCCACCTAAAAGTGGACAATTTTCGCATAGCCACATATCATCCTGCATAAGACTGTTTCTAGCTCTACAGTAATATGCTCCGGTTTGATCAGGTATAGTCGCATGTCCAAAGCAAGTATATGAATATCGGTTATTTTTATCCAATTTCATAAAACCTCCATACTTATGCTATATATATTGAGTTTCATTATACTATAAATCTATATATATAAAAAAGAAGAATATTAATAAACTTGAAAAACAAAAATACTCTCAAAATCGACCTTACCATTTTGGCAAGATCAATTCGAGAGTATTGATCATAAACTTCAAAAAACTTTGAATTACTCAGCGTCTGCTGCTGCAGCATCTGCTGCAATATCTTCTGCAGTTTCCTTAGCCATGATTACGTTAACAATAACTGCATCAAGATCAGACTTGATCTTAATATTCTTATCCTTAGCAAGGTCAAGATCTCCAACCTTAATTGCATCTCCGACCTTAAGACCTGTACAGTCAACAACAACCTTGTCAACGATTGAGTCAGGAAGGGCACTGTAATGAATTTCTTTCTCTACAAGCTCAGCGATTCCTTCTTTTACAGATGATTCGTTCTCGAGAACAACCGCTGCAATAGAGTTAACCATTTCACCCTTAACAAGTTCCTGAAAATCTATTTCTATAAGCTGATTCTTAAGAGGGTATTTCTGAATCTCTTTGATAAGAACGTTCTTCTTATCTCCATCAAGATCGATAACAACTCTTGATCCCTTACCTACTGTTCTAAGTGCAAGCTCAGTGTCATGTGCATTCATCATAACCGGTACTGAACCATCAATATCTTTTCCAAAGATTGATCCTGTAACGAATCCTTCTCTTCTTAACTTCTTAGGTTTTACGCTAAGATCACGCTTTTCAGCTTTTAAAGTAGTCATTTAACTGTTCCTCCAAATTTGATCTATTATTTATTTGTCTAATCGCAACATTGGCTATCTTATCATATTTTCAGCTTTTTTTCAACCTGCAATATGATCAAAGTCATTCTATAATTATTTTGCTATTTAAAAAATCCTTACAATTTCCATTACGAGCTTTTCAAAATCATTCTTAACCCGATCCGCTGTAGCCTGAACCTCTTCATGATTAAGTGGCTGGTCGATAATCCCAGCTGCCATATTGGTAATGCAAGAGATTCCGCATACCCTAAGGCCCATATGATTTGCAGCTACTGCCTCACATACGGTACTCATACCTACTGCATCTGCTCCAAGATTTCTACACATTCTTATCTCTGCAGGTGTCTCATAATTAGGTCCAGTGAGCTGAAGGTATACTCCTTCTCGTATATCTACATCGGTATTTTTCGCAGCATCTCTGATACTTTTTTGAAGCTCTATGTCATAGACATGGCTCATATCAGGGAATCTTGATCCTAATTCCTCAACATTAGCACCTATAAGGGGGCTGGTTACAAACTGTGCTATATGATCTGTTATCATCATCAGTGTTCCTGGTTTGAATGTAGTATTGACGCCACCGGCCGCATTAGTAAGAATAACCTTTTTAGATCCTAGCATTCCCATAATCCTTATCGGCATTACTACATCATGCATTGTGTATCCTTCATAAAAGTGTACTCTTCCACTCATTACCATAACTTTTACGCCGGAAAGTGTCCCAAATATAAATCTGCCATCATGACCAACTACTGTTGATACGGGAAACCCTTGGATATCCTTATAAGAAATCGAACATTCCGCATCTATTTTTTCTGTGAGTCCTCCAAGTCCTGATCCAAGTATTATTGCAACCTCCGGTTGAAAATCCGTCACTTTTCTAATGCTTTCCAGGATCTTCTGAAGTCTCTCGTACTCTTTGCTCATTTCGTCTCCCTTAGTTTTATTTTTTCTTATTTTTTATTCTTTAGCTTTTTCAAAATCAAAGAATTTGTTATCTATCTTTTTGAAAATATTTGAAAACATTTGAATAAATGGTCCAGCCGTACAAACAGTAGCTACAGTAACAACTCCAAGTTTTCCGCCCATAAGAAAACCAATTATTACACAGCATATATCAAAGCATATCTTAACTACTCTGTATTCTTTTTTGAATACTCCGACCAGCACCATTACAAATCCGGTGAAGGGATCCAGTCCCATATCAGCTGTGATATACAGACCTATTCCAACATACAGGCTGAGACACCCGATAATAACAGCTACTATCCTGATGGGAAGTCCCGGTACCTCCGGCATGACCAAGTTATATATCTTGTTGCCAAGCGATACAAAAAAACCATAAGGCAGTATATAAATAAGTGTTCCTATATTGATATAACGTCTTCCTATAAAAAACACCAAAACAATAAGACAGAGATTGACAACATTTGAAGCCATTCCCAATTGACTTTGTGTGAGATGGCATAGGTTCCTAACTCCGTCATATATAATTCCGACTGAATCATTTCCAAGTCCTGCACTTGCATTAAAAGCAACAGCAAGACCTATCAAAAATATACCTATAATTGAATAAATAACTTTTTTTATTGTTGTTTTTACTTTCAAAACATTAACTCCTCATATCCGCATCAGATCACTTTTAACATTTCCTATAACTCTGAAATGTTTTTCCTTGGATAAGAGCAGTTTAAATCTTAAATCTCGTCTACAAACGAATCCAGATACTCTTTTATCCTGTTATATTGTTCCTTGTTTATCTTAAAATATCCGCGATGGTGATTGATATATCCCTCATCTTCCATTGCTTGAACGGCACGATTTACCGTTCTTAGGGATAATCCCGAATATTCGGACAGTTGCTGCCTGGTCCACTGCATCTCACAAATTCCTCTTTCGTCAGCTCTTTCCTCATATTCTTGCATGATCATCATCAGGATACTGTCCTTTCCTGACATAAATCTAAAGAGTCTGGATCTTCTGCTTTCTTTTAATAGATATGTACATGTTGCCTTAGAATCAATTCTAAGTACATGGGCATCATTTTCGATCCATCTCTCGTAAGACTCTCTTTTAAGCATTATAAACTTGCAATCTGTCTTGGTCATAAGTGTCGTTCTATAGCACTTCATGTCCAGCAGAACTTCCATAGGTCCAAACACTTCAACTGCTCTAAAGTTCATGTAGTAATAACTACTACCAAGTACTCTATGCTCTACTGCCTGGACTTCCCCTTCCAGTAAGTAATAAATTCTATCCGCAGGTGTCTCCTCCTGAATAAAAACCTTGCCCTTATGAATTGTCAAAAGGCTCATTTCCTGAAAAATACTAAAGGGTGCATTCTTGAATATGTCGTACACATAATCTCTGTCTGCCGAAGGAAGGTTATCTATAGCTACAATTATAGAGTTCATCTTATCATTGCCGCGAAATCTGTCTTCCTTGTTAAACTGACTCTCCACTTTGCCGTCCCCCTTAATCTATCATGTAATAAAAATCACATATATGCCTTATGGCATGAAAATAAAAAGTTTCAAAACATACCCCGGCGTAATCCCGCCGAGGTATTATCAGCTAAATCAGCCATTCATAATTGCAATTGTTGCACTGGTGCCGAGTCTATTAGCTCCAGCCGCAACCATAGCCTGCGCCTCTTCTGATGAGTGGATTCCGCCACTGGCTTTAACACCAAGTCTGTCTCCAACTGTTTTCCTCATAATAGCAACGTCATCTGCCTTAGCTCCGCCTGTTGAAAATCCTGTTGAAGTTTTTACAAAATCAGCCTTGGCTTCTTCTGAAAGTTCACAAGCCTTGACCATTTCATCACTGGTAAGGAGACAACACTCTATAATAACCTTAAGAATCTTGCCTACACATGCTTTTCTTACAGCCTTAATATCTTCAAGCACAAGTGCATAATCCTTGTCCTTAAGTGCTCCTACATTGATCACCATATCTATTTCATCTGCTCCGTCTGCTACAGCACATTCTGTCTCAAGAGCCTTGGCCTTTGTAGACATCATTCCAAGAGGAAATCCTACAACTGTTGTTGTATGAACATCTGTGCCCTTGAGCTGATCTGCAACGAATTTTGTATAATATGAATTGACACATACTGATGCAAAGTCATTGTCCTTTGCTTCATCTACAATCTTCTGTACCTGATCTTTCGTAGCTTCTGCCTTTAAAAGTGTGTGATCGAATAATTTGTTATTTAACATAATCGTTCCTTTCTTTTTGTTGATTCTGTACTAAATAGTTTTTACTTGCCGAGATCTTCTGGTCCAAATGATGCAGGTAAGAGTTCTCCAAGGGTAAATGTCTGATAGTCATCTAATGATTTTGCAACATAAATAATAAAATCATCCTTACAGAATTCTCTCATAACCTGACGACAAATACCGCAAGGTGGACAATAGCTAATAGGATCCTGACCAGAAGGACCGCCCGAAATAGCAATTGCCTTAAACTTTAGTTCTCCCTCTGAAACAGCCTTAAAAATAGCAGTTCTCTCTGCACAGTTTGTAGCTGTGTATCCGGCATTTTCAATATTACATCCGGTGTATACTTTTCCGTCCTCTGTCAGAAGAGCCGCGCCCACATTCCAGTGAGAATATGGAGTATAAGAAAAATTCCTCATTTCAAGAGACTTTTTAACAAGTTCCTTCTGTTTATCAATATTTAATTCCATTTTGCCTCCTCCTTAACCTAATTAGTTATCCAATCCTGCTTTTTATGATCTCGATATCTATTATCAATACCAAAAACGGATGGATTAAATATACGCAATTAAGGATTTTACTTATTATCTGCTTTATCCTTTTCAATCAAGATCTTAAGTGCTTCAATAGCTGTCTTGATGGCACACTCAGTATCATGTGCCTGAGCATTTTCAAATCCTGCCTTAGCACGTTCCTGATTGGCAACTACCAAAAAACATGATCCTACTCTTACTCTCAGATAACTTGCTTCTACAAACAGCGCCGCTGATTCCATCTCAGATGCAAGGCATCCAAGCTTGAGCCATGCATTCCACTTATTGCAAAGTTCATAATCTACAGGCATTTTTTCAGGTTCGTGCTGACCATAAAATGAATCCTTGCACTGTACGACACCTGTGTGGAATGTGTGACCTAATTTACCGGCAGCCTGAGTCAATGCCGTTGTTACATCGAAATCAGCTACAGCAGGAAATTCAATCGGTGCGAATTCACGGCTGGTGCCTTCCATTCTGATTGCTCCTGTTGCGATCACAACATCTCCACCCTTAATATCCATTTGCATTCCGCCACAAGTACCAACTCTAAGGAATGTATCAGCGCCACAACGATTAAGCTCGTTCATAGCTATAGATGCTGAGGGACCACCAATACCTGTTGATGTAACGCTTACTTTTTCCCCTAACAGAGTGCCTGTATATGTTACGAATTCTCGACTATCTGCTACAAAATGAGGATCATCAAAATACTTTGCAATCTTCTCGCATCTCTTAGGATCTCCAGGAAGAATAACATATCTTCCTACTTCTCCGGCTCCTACCCCAATATGATACTGTTTTCCAGAGCCCTCTGTGTAATCTACCATTTTAACCTCCTTAAAAAATTTGTCAAAAAACCCCACCCTGCATTTGATGTCATGACAAGGCGGGGTGAAACATTAATTATTCATTTTTGTGATAACGTAAAACTATCCGTTAATCTTTATCTAGATCCCTTGTCGTAAGGAATGCCTTCCGCCTTAGGTGCTCTTGATTTCTTTGATGTAAATGCAAGAACAACAAGTGAGATTATGTATGGTAACATATTATATATACTACTGTTAATGTGAAGTGCTGCCATAAAGTCGATTCCTGAATAAACATTCGAAAGAGCTCTAAAAAAACCGAAAAGAAGTGCTGCAAGAGCAATCTTATGAGGCTTCCACTGACCAAATATCATAACCGCCAATGCCAAGAAACCAAATCCAGCAACACCTGTCTCAAACTTCCATTCACTGGCTCCAGCAACGATATATACAATACCGCCAAGTCCGCCTAAAAATCCTGAAATCAGAACTCCTGACCAACGCATTTTGTTAACATTGATACCTACGGAATCAGCTGCCTGAGGATGCTCGCCGCAAGCCATAAGCCTAAGACCAAACTTCGTCTTATAGAGAACTACATATGCTCCGATCAAAATAACAACAGCGATAACCATAAACCAGTTAAACTCGAATCCACCGATACGGATCAAGAAAGCCTTTTTAGGATTAAAATACTCAATTGTTGATGAAACATTATTCGGGTTCTTTGCTGCATTCATTGCCTTGACGATAACTGTTGCAGATGCAACAGAAAGCATATTCATTGCAGTTCCTACCAATGTCTGATCAGCTTTAAAGTTGATGCAGGCAACACCGAGAAGCGCTGAGTACAACATACCAAAAAGTATAGATACCAGAGTGACTGCCAGGACTATGACACCAGCAGGTGCCTTTGCTCCAAGAACATTAAGCGTAATCGCTCCGCCAAGTGCTCCGATAAGCATGATTCCTTCAAGTCCCAAGTTGATTACTCCTGAATGCTCCGAAAAACATCCACCAAGTGCAACCAGCATAAGAACAGAAGCAAATATAATTGTATACTGAAGAAGTAAAAGCATTACTGATCGCCTCCCTTCTTATCGTCATCCGAAGCAACATTAACATCAGAAGCTTTTGCTGCCTCTACTTTTTTAGTTGCCATAATGACTTTTTCAGCTTTCTTTGCATGTATAGAATTCATAATATACTTAATAAAGAATACAAAACCACAGAGGTATATGATTACTGAAGATATAATATCTGATACCTGTGAAGGATATATATTCAGGTCAACATATGCACCGCCTGATGTAATATGCTGAATGAAGTATGAAGCAAAGATTGTTCCGATAGGATCAAGTCCGCCCAGGAATGTAGCTGCGATTCCGTTGAATCCCATTCCGGGAACGGTAGTCTGTGTACATGACCACTGCTCATATCCTGTAAGATACAGGAATGCAGCGCCAGCACCGGCAAGCATTCCACCGATTACTATTGTAACAACGATATTTCTGTTTTCCTTCATACCTGCGTACTGAGCTGCATTCTTGTTATATCCTGTTGCCAGAACTTCATAACCGAATACTGTCTTCTTTAATACCCAGGCAATCAAAATTGCTATGATAATAGCAAGGGGAATTGCAATTGTTACATACTGGTTATCTGTGAAAAATGATCCAAGTCCAAGAGAAGGTAGAAGTGCTCCACGGTTGACCTCTGGTATACTCTTTGTATAAGGGCTTGCAACTTCCTTAACATTATTAAGTACCATATTAACAAGATATAGACCTATCCAGTTAAGCATAATTCCTGAAATAACTTCGTTAACTGACTTATAAGCCTTTAACAGACCAGTGATAAGTCCGAAGAGACCTCCTGCAAGTACTGCAGCAATAAGGCAGAAAAACCAGTTTGCATGAAGTCCAAGTGCTGTATATAGACAAGCTCCAGCACCGGCTACGTACTGTCCGGCTGCTCCGATATTAAAGAGACCTGCCTTATAACAGAACTGAATAGAAAGTGCACACATAAGAAGAGGTGCTGTTCTAACCAGTGTATTACCCAGATACATAAGAGCTGCCTGCTGACTAGGGTAATTTAAAAAGTTCTTTAAGATTGCTACAATCGCCTCACTGGCGCCATCAGGATTGATAAATAGAAGAACTATATATCCTATCAATACACCAACAACTATACAGAGGAGGGAAGCTATTATCGACTGGAAAGCACTATTGTTCCAGATCGACTTTTTTTTCTTTGTCTCGTTCAATTACTTTTCCTCCCTTCTGGCACCGGCCATATACAGACCAAGTTCCTCACGGTTTGTCTTCTTAGGGTCAAACTCTCCGACGATTCTTCCCTCGTACATTACGAGTATTCTGTCGGGGATACTAAGTACTTCCTCAAGCTCAAGTGAAACGAGAAGAACTGCCTTACCAGCATCTCTCTGAGCTATCAGCTGATTATGAATATATTCAATAGCGCCAACATCCAGTCCACGAGTAGGCTGAACTGCAAGGAGAAGGTCTGGATTCTTATCAACTTCTCTTGCTATGATAGCCTTCTGCTGATTACCACCTGACATACTTCTAGTAGAAGATGCTCCGCCCTGTCCTGAACGAATATCATACTGTTCTATTAGCTTGTCAGCATATTTATTAATATTATTCTGTTTTAGAACTCCATGATTATTGAAGTCCTTCTCGAAATATTTCTGAAGTACAAGATTATATGCAAGTGAATAATCAAGTACCAGACCATGTTTCTGTCTGTCCTCAGGAATATGGCTCATTCCGGCTATACTTCTCTCTCTAATGGAAGCCTTGGATATATCCTTACCATTAATAGAAATAGTACCATCCCTGAGAGGTTCAAGACCTGAAAGTCCGTATACAAGCTCGGTCTGACCATTTCCGTCGATTCCGGCGATACATACGATCTCACCCTGTCTTACATTAAATGATACATCTTTTACTGCATCTTGATTATGATGAACATTAGATGCAACTGTAAGATTCTTGACATCCAGGATCACATCACCCGGAGTCTTGTCATCTTTCTGTGCAATAAGCTGAACATCACGTCCAACCATCATACGGCTAAGTTCCTGTTCACTTGTGTTGCAAACATCTACTGTTCCGATGTATTTGCCTCGTCTAAGAACTGAACATCTATCGGCAACTGCCATAATCTCGTTCAATTTATGTGAAATAAAGAGAATAGATTTTCCTTCTTTCGCCAGATTCTTCATGATCATCATAAGATCATCGATTTCTTCCGGTGTGAGAACTGCTGTCGGCTCATCGAAAATAAGAATTTCATTTTCGCGATAAAGCATTTTCAGAATTTCTGTTCTCTGCTGCATTCCTACTGTTATGTCTTCCACAAGAGCATCAGGATCTACCTTCAGACCATATTTGTCTGACAGTGCGATAACCTTATTTCTTGCTTCGTCCTTCTGAATTATTCCATGTTTTGTTGACTCTACACCCAGGATAATATTATCCAGTACTGTAAAGCACTGTACCAGTCTAAAGTGCTGGTGAACCATACCAATACCCAGTGCATTGGCATCATTAGGATCTTTTATGTTTACTTCTTTGCCATCTTTTTTGATGACACCTTCTTCGGCATGATATAAGCCGAAAAGAACGCTCATCAGTGTTGATTTACCAGCACCATTTTCACCAAGAAGCGCATGAATCTCTCCCTTTCGGAGCTTCAATGTTATGTTGTCGTTAGCGACAATGCCGGGAAAACGCTTAGTTATATTAAGCATTTCTATTGTATATTTTTCTTCCACGCCGGCCTTCCTCCCTAAGCTTAGTCAGCCTATGCTAATACTTCTGCTACTTTTTCAGTAATATTCCTCTGCTCAAAAAAAGAGACCGCCAGATCCAGCTCTGCCGGTCTCTAATAAATCATAACTTAATTATTTAAGATTTCCCTGGAAGTCAAGAGTGATATTCTTTACAACAGGCTTTTCAGCTGAAGTATCGTTAGAAACTTTAACATCGCCCTTTACCATCTTAGTTACAAGTCCTTCGTAATCAGCCTTTGTGAATGTATCATTGAAAGCTGTGCTATCTTCAGGAAGACCTACATAGTTCTTTGTCATATCATCAGCAGATACA
>JAGOLM010000101.1 GCA_017994075.1 Lachnospiraceae bacterium | reverse complement strand
AGCTTTTCAGCCAATTGCTCTTGAGTCCAGCCATTGGCCTTTCTCTTTTCCTGTATTCTTTTACCGATTATCATGTAGTCAATTGCCATTCAAACACCTCAAAACATAAAAAAATATATCACAAAAAATAAAATAAATCTCTTATAGGTTTAGAATAATTAATTTAAAGGAAACTTTACAGACAGCACAAGCTAAAAACAACATTTATAGTTGTTGATATTCTCTTTAGTTATTGCTATAATTTGAACGTTAGTGAAAAAATACACTGGAGGAACAAATGACAGATAATAAAATGCAGGAAGAACTGTATGATGAGGATGAAGTTAATATTGGAGAAATCCTATTAGTACTTTGGCGACATATCGGAGCAATTATTTTTGCGACACTTATCGCAGGGATCATAGCAATTCTTGGCACAGTTTTCTTGATCAAACCAACATACAAATCTACATTTTCGGCATATATCAATAATAGATCCCAGACAGATCAAAATGATGTTGCAGCACTTAACAGTGGCGACACAACGGCAGCTATTCAGCTTACCAATACTTACGCAGCAATACTAACAAGCAGACCATTAGTGGAACAGGCAGTAAAGAAAACCAAAACGGATATCAGATATGAGGATGTCGCCGGTTCACTTTCGACTAATGTAGAAAATAATACTTCTATCATAACGGTGAATGTCGTAATGGATTCACCGCAGGAAGCGCTGGAGCTAGCCACATCCCTTTCAAAAATAGCACCGGATTATCTGGCAGGAATAGTAGAAGGATCTTCTATGAAAGTAGTATCGAAACCTGTACTTCCCAGTACACAATTTTCACCTAATCCAAAGAAAAACATGATTATAGGAATGATAATCGGTTTTATTTTGATGTGCGCCATTGAGATAATCATGTATATGCTAGATACAAGAGTTAAGGGTGAAAAGGATCTGGAAGAACGTTTCGGTATTTCCGTTGTCGGAACGATTCCTAACTTTGAAGAGGCTGCTAATGAACATGGCGGATATAACAATTATTATCATAAATAAATAGAGAATGGGGATAGACATATGTTTTCGAATAAAAAAAAGATAAGCCGTTCTGTTAATACGTCATCTGATGAAATACTAACTACAAAATCGCCATGGCCGGTTCAGGAAGCTTACAAGGCGTTTAGAACTAATGTAATGTTTTCTCTTCCGGGTTCAGGATGCAAGGTTATAGGAATATCAAGTTCGGTCATGCATGAGGGAAAGAGCATTAATGCTATCAATCATGCTATATCATACGCACAGCTGGGAAAAAAAGTTCTGTTGATTGATTGTGATATGAGATTACCAACATTACAGCTGCGTCTCAAACTCAAGCCACAGTTCGGACTATCAGATCTGTTGACGGGGCAATGCAAGATCAAAGATGCATTTGTATATATTCCCAAGTTCAATATCGATGTAGTAACAGCAGGAAGTATACCACCGGATCCAACATGGCTGTTAGAATCAGAGCAGATGGATAAGCTGATGACTGAGACCAGAAAGTATTACGACTATATAATAATAGACCTTCCTCCCATAACAACAGTTGCAGATGCAACCATTATGTCCAAACATATAGATGGATTTCTGATGGTAGTCAGACATAATGTTTCAGATTACAGAGCAGTTGAAGATGCCATAAGCACAGTAAAAAGAGCTCATGGCAAGATAATAGGATTCATATATAACGACGTCAAACAGGACCGTGGCGGTTACTATTCAAAATACTACAAGTCATATTACAAATCCTACTACAAGAAATAATAACCTATAATTTTTGATTGGGATGTGAAAATGAATGATAAAAGAAAAAATCTACCATTATTAATATGCATAATTGTGGCAGTTTTATTGTTGCTATCCATATATAAGCTGGATTCTGCATTCAGGAAAAAAGAAACAAAGAGGTTACAAAAAGAAGCGGATAATATATCGGAAGAACAATTACGCAATATTGATACTGAGGATAAGGATAAAAATATCTCAAAGTCAGCATCAGATAAGGATAAAAAAAGTAGTTCATCAAAAGGTTCTGATGATATAGATAGCAATTTCCGAAATTTTAGTTACCGTGGAGACAGCTTCATAGTAGAACAACAGCCGGCTGACAGTGGGATACCTGAGCAACTCGGGAAAATCATTGCAGATAATGGCGGAAAACAAAAGGTAGATGATTATTCATGGGACACTTCAGGAACACTGTCTCATTTATGGTATGCAGGAATAAGTGATGCTGACATTCAGCCATACATAGACAAGCATAATGCGGATACGCAGCTGGAAAAGAAACTTACAGAACTGCAGCTGAGGACAGATAGAAATACAGCAGATAGAACGAGAACGGATCAGGAAGATATACCTATTATAAACATTGGATACCCAGGAGGATGGGGACACGATCTGAATGAACTCGTAGATCAGGAAAATAAAATACTTAGTACATATAAGAATCAGGACAAGTACTTGATAGTTAATCTATATCCATCTGTATGGTACGACATTAAGACATATAATGCCAAAATGACAGAGGTATGGGGAGATAAATATCTATATCTGGATACAGTATCATCAGACCAGGCCAAGACACCGGAGGGAAGGACACAGATAGCAAAACAAATATATGACAAGCTGAAAAGTATAGGTTATATAAAAGAAAAATAGAAAACTTGTATCTAATGGATGTTAACGAAAATGCAGGAACATATTGGCAATCAATCAAGGGGAATTTAGGAAAATGGGTAATAAAAAGTACGAATTCTATGATATACATAGTCATATTCTTCCGGGAATCGATGACGGAGCCAAGGATAACAAAGAATCAATAGACATGATTAATGAGGAGATTGCTCAGGGGTGCAAGGGGATAATTGTAACTCCTCACTATTATGCCAAGACCAGTATATCTGATTTTAGGGATAAGAGACAAGAAGCCTTTGAAAAGATGTGCCAGAGTATGGATGCCCAGGGATTGTCAAAATTCATACCGAATATCTGCCTTGGTGCAGAAGTAGCATATTACAGTGGTATGTCAACAGATAAGGGACTGGAAAGTCTATGTATGGGGCATTCTGAATATATGCTGCTGGAAATGCCTTTTAGCAAATGGTCACCAAGAGTACTAAGGGAAGTAAAAGAACTTATATCAACCAGGAACATAACACCAATTATCGCTCACATAGAGAGATTTTTGACATTCAATGATATGGCTACTATAGACCAACTGATCGATCAGGAAGTAGTAGTTCAGGTCAATGCAGGTAATTTCACACATTTTGGAACCAGACGAACTGGAATGAAATTGCTTACTAATGGTGTAATGCAGGCAATAGGATCAGACACTCACAATACATCATCTAGAAAACCTAATATAGGTATAGCTCTTGATAAGATCGCTACATCGGGACAAGAGGACAGGATGTTGTCTATTTTGGAAAATAATTCCAATATCTACCACACAGCACAATTATATGGAACTGGTGTGACCCAGCCATCAGATATAGCCATGGATATAGTCGGCTCTAAAATGTTCGAAGATACCAGAGAAGAAAAAAAGCTTCATATGACAACAGACAATATTGAATTTATGAATATGAAACTGTAAACGCTTCATTGACTATATGTAATAGTATGCTATACTATTTTAGATATAACTAAATATGACACTCAGCAGTCTGACTTATTCCAAGTGTTCTATTAGTACTTTATGATTGTCAAGTATTGGGATACATAGAGGACGAGTAACGAAATTAATGGAAGGAGACTGCTATTTTTATGTTTTTTGAAAAGTAACTGTTGGCGGCAACTTCTGCTTACTGGAGCAAGGGAATCGGCTCAGAGATCATATCGGAATCACTAATGCGTCCTCATAACAAGAGAGTCGTAATGGCGAAGCCTGTCTCTATTTCCCCACACTTAATACAATAGGCTTAATGCATATGGTGGTTCCGATATGGACTCTGTAGGTCGGTTTT
>JAGOLM010000002.1 GCA_017994075.1 Lachnospiraceae bacterium | reverse complement strand
TTGATATAGAACCAGAGGAACGACCAGATACAGAGCTGAAAATTGATATTCCACAATTGTCGGATGATCCTAATCATAAAATGACTGCAGATGAAATCGCAAAGATGTTTGCAGCTGTAGATAATACATCAGCAGCCATTGCTAATCCGTTAGAGACTGTAGCAGTGGAAGAAGATTCTACAGCGTATGAAAATGAAGAGGACAAAGCCTCAGAACATGTAGGAGAAGTTGCTGAAAAAGTACCTGTTACAAAGAATACAGGGAGCTCAGATTTCAATAAAATAATGACACCAGAAGAAATTGAAAAATTATTTACAAATTTGTAAAAAAAACACTTGCTTTTTTTCTCAGATATACATATAATAATATCCGTGCTCATGAAAAGGGCACGGACAAAAAAGTGCGATTAGCTCAGTTGGTAGAGCACCTGACTCTTAATCAGGGTGTCCAGGGTTCGAACCCCTGATCGCGCATCGGAAGGTCTCGGCTTTACGTTTACCGTGGAGTTGGGGCTTTTATTTTTTGCCTTTTTATAAAGTCGTAAAAAAAGAGTAAGAATAGTGTATTAGCTAAAGAACTTAGGTATACACTATGCTTACTCTTTTTTTGTTCTAAGATGCCCATTTATAAAAAACGATCTAAAAGCAAGTACTTTTAATTAAGTATTTTTTTCGGCAATAAGTTTGTAAATAGGATTACCAGCTTCCGAAAATTTTTCTTCATATTCAGTTAGAACGTTATCCTGACACATATCATAATCTTTATGAAAATCATAGCTTGTATAGGTTAATTTAAAAGCTCCATGTTCTTTAAAAGCATCTACAGAATAATCAAAAAGAATTCGGTTATCAGTTTTAAATTCAATGGTATGACCACTTTCAAGTATCTTCTCATATAAACATTGAAATTGTGGAGAGGTAAGCCTTCGCTTAGCGTGACGATCCTTGGGCCATGGATCAGAAAAATTAAGATATATTCGATCTACTTCATTTAGTTCAAAAATGTCGGTAATATTTCGAGCGTCAACGCAGATAAAAAGTATATTGTTAGGCTTGTTTTCGATGGAATCAATTCGTTGAAGAGCCCTGTATATTACGCTTGAGTATAACTCTATACCTATAAAGTTGAAATCTGGATATTTGTTGGCCATATCAGTTAGGAATCTTCCCTTTCCCATGCCGATCTCTAAACGAATAGGATTTTTATTGCCAAAAAGAATGTTCCATTGTCCCTTGTGTTTTTCTGGATCATTAATAGAAAGTGGATGAGACAAAATGGCTAAATCTGCCTCAGGAATATGTCGTAATCTCAAAATATGCCTCCGTATATTTAAAAATATTGTGGAATGAGGTATAATCCTCTGTACTGTGTTGTAAATTAACTACATAGCATTGTACAAGAAAAAAATTATTTTATAAACCTTAAATATAGATAAAACGATGCAAATGATAGATTTGCTTAACAAACAGAATAACCAATTAGATAGGACCATTATGAAAAATAAGTCATTAAAAAGAGTGTTAGTTTTCTTTATAACGGCAGTAACTATAGTATCGAGTGTAACAATTGCAGATATGCGTTATGTAAAAGCGGAGACAAGCTGGCCTACAGGAATAGATGTTACGGCAGAGGCTGTCGAAGTAATGGACATAGATACTGGAACCGTACTGTATCAAAAGAATCCAGATATACAGGAACATCCGGCCAGCATAACCAAATTACTTACTGCACTAGTTGCAGTGGAGAATTGTTCATTAGATGAGATCGTTACATTTTCCAAAGAAGCAGTTTTTAAAAATGAGAGTTCATCCTCATCACATATAGCGCGAGATGTAGGTGAGAAGATGACAATGGAGGATTGCTTATACGGAATGCTTCTTGCCTCAGCAAATGAATGTGCAGATGCAATTGCAGAGAACGTAGGCGGCACAAAAGAAAATTTTGTGAAAATGATGAATGATAAGGCCAAGGAATTAGGATGTACGAATTCAAATTTTGCCTGCACTAATGGTCTGATAGATGAAAATCATTATACGACGGCTCATGATATGGCACTTATCTCCAGAGCGGCTTATCTACGTCCGGAGGTTGCCAAAATAGCAGGTAAAGGGCAATATACTATTAATCCTACAAACGTTCACACTGACCCTACGTATTTGACGAATCACCACGAAATGCTTCATGGGTATAGGACTTACAGATATAAGTACGAATATTGTAAGGGTGGCAAAACAGGATATACTAAAGCAGCACATTTTACATTGGTCACATATGCGGAAAAAGATGGCAAGAGACTATTATGTGTAATCCTAAATGAACCCACAAAGAACATGCAGTTTACGGAAACAACAAATCTTTTTGAATATTTTTTCGCAAATATAGAAGAACATAAGGCGTCAGAGATATACAACATTAGTTCTGAAAAAGCAAAGAAAGAAATTGGAAATGGACGCAGTTTTAAAAATATATCAATGGAGGATGCAAAGGTTGTAACTCCATTAGGAACTGATATAAAAGATATTAAGTATAAATATAGATCATTAAAAAAGGTCGATGGTAAAACAGGAGCAATTGGAACTGTAAAGTTCTCATATGAAGGTAAGGATATTGGTCAGTCTGCAATTTATGATAAAAGTGAGATAATAAAAACTTCAAAAAAGACAGTAGCAAATAAAAATGTTAAGACAAAAAAGCAATATTATGCCGAATATGGAAAAATCATTGGGATATTAATAGTATTTGCAATAATTATATTAGCGCTATTTGCAGCAAGAATATTTATTTCAAAGAAAAGAAATAAAGGTAGCAAAGAAGCACTGTGGAATGCATGGAAAAGTAATAAAAAAAGACGATAATAAAAACAAAAAGACAAATATAAGGACAATAAAAAAAATAAAGACATGCTTTTTAATAAAAGCATGTCTTTATTTTTAAATATGACACAAACCCAGCAGACGAACAAAACAACACAATTAAGCGAAGATATCAGAATACTACCAAGCTATAAGTCTATTCATCCTTTGCTAGGCTTGAAAGTAAAATTTGAAGCTGTGAAGAAGATCTGGTTAAAAAGAACAGACCATCGGAAGATTTTATTAGGGTAATATATTTATCCTTAAACGAGCGACTGCTTGATATAAGGTCATATAAGTAATCTATAACATTCGGTTCTAATTTTAAAAAAACAGATTCAATCTGGGACTTATATATATCAGCATGCCCTCTTTTTAAGATTCTTTCGATTTCCTTATCTTCATCTAGTTGGATCTCAGACTTGTTAATAACAAAAAAGCCGAAATCATCCTTGGGAAGAGCCATACTTTTTACTGCGCGTTGTACTTGTTTTGTAAGGCTTGGTGAGGTGGGGTAAAGAGACTCAAAAAAAGGCATAAAATCAGTAGCATTTTTAAATTGATGATTCTTACCCTTTTCTAATATTTCTGTCTTTAGAATTCTTTGAATTATTTTTTCGCAAGCGGATCTAGATGGATTCTTTTTTATTGAACCATTGTTGTCTTCCATAAGTTGTCTCCTTAATAAATTATTGATGTAATAAAGACAATAAGTTGTCGTATTAAATAAAATTTGTCTTAAATCAAGTTTATATTTACCTGGGAAAAAAGCAATAGGAAGTTGTTTATATTTAAATATAGACTTTTATTATATAAACATCATAAATGTCAGATTGACTGTAAAAGAAAGGAATTCTATAATGACATTATAATAATTGCTCCGCTCGTATGATCTATAAGCGGATATATTTTTTGATAGTTAGGACAAGTGCAAATGAACATTCCAATGTATCGAGATGAAAAAAAAGAATATCAGCTAGAAAAGATCCAAAATAGGATTGTGGATAATGGCGGGATGTTTAGGACAAAAGATGCAGAAGAACTAAATATTGATTATAGAAGATTACAGACCTTTGTCAAAGAAGGTAGGCTAAGAAAAATAAAATCAGGCTACTATACCAATGATAAATGCGTATCTGAAGAACAACTGATAGTTTCTCTTTTCCCAGATGGTGTATTAACGATGGAAACAGCGCTCTATTACTATGGGATGCTAAGCAAGAGACCTGAAATATGGAGAATCGCAATAGACAAAAATACTTCAAAGGGACGGTTCCATTTGGAATACCCATGGGTAATGCCTTACTACACAGAGCCAGATGTACTTGAAACAGGAGTATCGGAAATAATGATCTGTGGCAAGATGATGAAGATATACAGTAAGGAAAGACTGATGTGTGATGTCTTGAAGTATAGAGATAAGATGGAAACTAAGGATTTCAGAAAAGCAGTTTTTTCTTATATAGAGGATGAAGATAAGGATATTGATAAGCTTCTGGAATATTCTGAGATAAGAAAAGTTCGTAATAAGGTTCATAATATGATTGGAATATGGCTGGATTAGAAATGAATGAAAGCAAACTCATAAAAAAAATAAAGGATAAATCTAAAGAATCAGGAATTGAATTTCCGAATCTTCTTATGCATTACATAAGATGTGAGGTCTATGAAATTCTTTCAGGTAACAGTGCTGGAGAAAAAATCGTTTTTTTAAATGAGCCAATATTAAGAACAGGAATTTTTCAAAAAAAAGATGACATGTCAGTGAAGGTTTTTGTATCACCAGATCTAAAAGATGGAGATCTACTACATGAATTAGGTGATTCGCTATCAGAACATGGGATTATTCTAAAAAGAATAAAAAAAGTTAAAAAAGGGTTTGAATTAGAAATTTCGATTGGAAGATATAGTACCGATATGATTTTAGAATTTGTAAGGACGCAAGATGACAAGGTATATCCGGTTCGAAAAGATATCGTATGTAAGGCCGATGAAAATATCAAGTTTGAAATATTGCTATATCCAATAGAATGCCAGGCAATAGATTTGATTTCTGAAATTATTAAAAAGCTTGAACTAATCAATGACATGGATGTCTATTACCGACTTAATCAAATACTCGAGGAAGAACCATTAGATGGGCTTAAACTGTCAAAAGAGATGGAGAAAAGAATAGAATCCGGTGAGATAAAAATAACTCCGGAAAAGTTGAAAAAGCTGATTTCCTATAGTAAATACAAATATATGAAAAATAAATGGGATAGGTATCAGAGAGTAAATAATAGAAAAGAGCCAACATGGGAGAAGCAACAAGAAACATTGATGAAATTTCTCACGCCGCTTTGGGATAGTATGTCAAAAGGAAATATCTTTATTGACAATTGGATGCCCGAATTGGGACGATATTTGGGGTGATAGCAAATCAGGCCATATTAATGAGCGATAGATGTATAAAAAAAACAGTATAAATAAAATTAAAAAAATCGAAATCGATAACGGTAAAAGTGAAAACGATTATAGAAATAGCAGATCCCTATATAAGGAATTAGTCTCTTTGTCGGATAGTGACTATTATCCATTTCATATGCCGGGGCATAAGAGGCAGATGATTGAAGATATTTCTCCATATGCAATTGACATTACTGAGATAGATGGATTTGATAATCTCCAGCATCCAAAGGGGCTTATAAAAAATATTGAGAATCATTTGAGTAAAATATACAATTGCCAAAATGCATATATCCTGGTAAACGGTTCAACAGCAGGAAATCTAAGCTCAATTTATGCAGCTCTTAAACCGGGAGAACATATTCTGATAGCAAGAAACTGTCATAAAAGCGTTTATCATGGTTCTGAAATAAGAAGCTTAGTGACTGATTATGTTTTTCCGAAGGTGGATGAATTAGGTATCCCACAGGGAATAGATCCAGGTGATGTTAAAAGCGCCTTGGATAAATATGGCGATATTAAGGCATTTGTAATGACATCGCCTACATATGAGGGAATTAATTCCAATATAAAAGAGATAGCAGATGTATGCCATGAAAAGGGTACTATCTTAATTGTCGATGCTGCTCATGGGGCGCACCTAGGGGTACTTCCAGGATTTGGAAAAAATCCAGTAGAGCTTGGCGCGGATGCAGTTGTTGTCAGCCTTCATAAAACGCTTCCGATGTTTACGATGAGTGCTGCACTATTAATACCAAAGGGCAGTAGAATAGATAAGATTAAACTCGAAACCGGAATAAGGATATTTCAAACGTCGTCACCATCATATATAATAATGTCCGGTATTGATGCAGGGTTGAGATTTTTGGATGACCAGGGTGAAAAAAGAGCGGCATTACTCCTTGATAGAATAGAAGCCTTTGATAAGGCAATGAAAAGGCTTAAGATATTGGGAGTATATGAAAACAAGGCAAAGGAACCATCTAAAATTGTTTTGTTCTCAAAAGTAAGTCACTATGACGGACCGGATCTAATGAAAGAACTAAGAGAAATATATCATCTAGAGATGGAAATGGCAGTTGGACAGTATACAATTGCAATGACAACAATCATGGATATCGAAGAAGGATTTTATAGGTTAGAAAAAGCTCTCTTAGAAATAGACGAGAGATTATCTAATGAGGAAAAATCAGTTCTTTTCAAAAAAAACAGTTTAACAAACAGCTCATTAATAGCTGTTAAAAAGAAGTTCGAAATATACGAAGCCGCAGAGATGGACAAAAAAGTCGAAATTCTGGAAAATTGTGAAGGCAAAATATCAGGAGCGGAGATCTGTGTGTATCCGCCGGGAATCCCGCAGGTTCAGCCAGGTGAAGTCATATCTAAGGAAATAATAGAATATCTCAAAATATGTATTAAAGATGGACTTGAGACAGAAAATATTTCCCAGGGAAACGAAATAATGATACTTAGGTAAGAGGAATATAGAATGAGAAAATTATTCGTGGTAATGGGAAAAAGTGCCACAGGAAAAGATACAATATATAAAGAGATTGTAAAGCGAAATAACATGAACCTATTACCGGTAGTTATGTATACCACGAGACCTATAAGAGAGGGAGAGGTTAACGGGAGAGAATATAATTTCGTAGATGAAAATACAAAACAAAAAATAGAGAAAAAAGGGAAGATACTGGAAATCAGAACTTATAATACAGTTGAAGGCCCTTGGCATTATTTTACAGCAGATGACGAAAACTGGGAGGACGATCATGATCATATAATGATTGGTACTCTTGAATCATATGCAGAAATTAGAAAAAACTGTTCCAATATAGAGATTATTCCGATATACATAGAAGTAGAGGATGGTGAAAGACTTAACCGTGCTCTTATACGAGAGAAAAAAGAGAAGAATCCAAATTATGAGGAATTATGCAGAAGATTTATAGCTGATACACATGATTTTTCTCATGATAAGATTAAAAGTCTTGAAATAAATAAGGTATTTATTAATAATAATCTGGAAGATACAATAGATGAGATTTTGAACTTCCTGAAAGAATGTACAGAAAAATAAGGTAAAAACTATGGATATGAAAGTTGGACAGACACCGGCAGCACCGGCGATCGAACAGAAAGCTGAAATTCCTAAGGAAACGGACGAAAAATTCAAGTTCACTCTTGCCAGTAAGATAGATGATGAAGACCTGAAGGAAAAGCTTACGAATCTGATGGAACAGATAGATAAGCAGGGTAAAAGATTAACTGAGCATATGGACATCAAAGATATGAAGCATTATAGAACCCTGGTCAAAGATTTTATGAATGAGGTTGTAAATCGCTCGCATAAATTCTCAAGAGAAAATTTCCTAGATAGGCGAGGCAGACATAGGGTCTATGGAATTATTAAGCTTGTGGATAAGGGTCTCGATGATCTAGCCGGAGAATTAATGAAAGATGAAAAGGATAATTTGTCTATCCTGGGAAAAGTAGGTGATATTAGGGGTATGCTACTGGATATTTCAGCCTAATAAATAATATAGAGAATAAATCGATCGACCGTAAAAATGCAATGATAGAAAATAATATTATAAATGAGTCTTAAATTTCAAGACATCCTAAGTCAGGATGATAAAAAAGAATATTTTAAAGATGCCCTTGAAAATGGGCATCTTTCTCATGCCTATATTTTATGCGGACCCGAGGGTTCCGGTAAGATAATGCTGGCAGAAACTATTACTGCGGCTATTCAGTGTGAAGAAGGCGGGAGCGAGGCCTGCGGAGAATGTAGAACATGTCATCAAGTTCAGCACAGAAACCATCCGGATGTTATTTATATCACACATGAAAAACCAATGACGATTTCTGTTGAAGATATAAGACAGCAGTTAGTGGATACGGTATCAATTCGTCCATATAGTGCAAAAATGAAAATATATATTGTGGATGAGGCAGAGAAAATGAATCAGGCAGCGCAGAATGCGCTTCTAAAGACAATTGAAGAGCCACCTGATTTTGCGGTTATCTTTCTTTTGACTACAAATGTCAATGCATTTCTACCAACGATATTGTCAAGGTGTATTAAGCTGTATATGAAGCCTGTTCGCCAGGAAGTTCTTGAAGATTATCTGGAAAAAAAGTTGCAGATAACTAAGGACAAAGCAATTGAGGCAGCAGCTTTTTCGCAAGGGTATGTTGGCGAAGCTGAGAAATTAGCGGTTTCTGAAGAATTTCAGGAAAAAAGAAAAGAATTGATTTCTATTGTCACGGGTTTAAAAGATGCTACAATTGTTGAAATCTCATCAAAATCTAAAGAGATTTCAAAAGTTAAAGAAGAAATACCAGAACTATTGAACCTTTTTACGGTTTGGTTTCGTGATGTGTTATTATATAAAGCAACAGAATCAGAAAAAGAGTTGATATTTACCTCCGAGACCAGAGCGATAAGCGAGATGTCGGATATTTCATATAAAGGCTTGGATGATATTCTACGGAAGATTTCGGATTCAGAAAAAATGTTAAAGCAAAATGTTAATCCGGAGCTTATTATCGAGCTTCTACTGATAAAAATGAAGGAGATTATAAATGGCTGAGTTAGTTGGCGTGCATTTTAGAAATGCTGGCAAGGTTTATTATCTTGCTCCAGGCGATATGCAGATACATATGAACGATAAGGTTATATGTATGACACAGAGAGGAATTGAATATGGAATTGTTCGTTCTTCTTCCCTTGATGAAGGATTCAGAATTACTGATGAAATAGAAAATGACCAAAAGGTTATCAGAATCGCAACTCCAGAAGACATAAAAAAAGAGAGAGAGAACAGAAAAGCTGAAGATGAAGCTTACAAGATATGTAAGCAAAAGATATTGGAGCATCAGTTGGATATGAAACTGGTGGAGGCTCAATATACATTTGACAGGAAAAAATTAACATTTTATTTTCTTGCAGATGGAAGAGTGGACTTCCGAGCTCTGGTCAAAGATCTTGCAGCCTCATTTCATACAAGAATCGAGCTTAGACAGATCGGCGTAAGGGACGAGACAAAAATCGTAGGTGGAATTGGAGTATGTGGGAGAGAATTATGTTGTGCTACATTTTTAAATACATTTTCTCCTGTTTCAATTAAGATGGCAAAAGAACAGAATCTGTCACTTAACCCTACAAAAATCTCAGGAGTCTGCGGAAGATTGATGTGCTGCCTAAAAAATGAAGAGGAAGCATATGAAGAATTAAATAAAAAACTTCCAAGACGTGGCGATGAAGTTGCTACCAAGGAAGGTAAAAAAGGAGAAGTACACAGCGTAGATGTGCTTCGAGAAAAAATAAGAGTATTTTTTGAAGAAGATGACAATAGAGAAGTAAAAGAGTTCAGCATAGATGAACTAGTATTTGATCCATCTGTTCATAAGAAAAGTAGAAGAAGAAGACAGGAACAGGATACAGCTCAGACACAAAATGTTGAATCAAACAGTAAAAAACAGTCCCCATCAAAAAATGAAGACAAAGAAACTGTAAAAAACGACAGTAAAAATGATGATTCGGACAAGTCGAAAGACCGAAGAGACAAGAGGGACAGCAGGGATAATAGAGAAAGAAAATTTTCAAAAGACGATAAGAGACCGATTAACAATAAAAATAATAAGCCTAAAAAAGACAATAAGAATGTAGCCGGTCCAAAAGATAATAAGAACTTTAAAAAGAATAAGGCTAAAGATAACAGAAAACCAAATAAGAATAATAAAAATTCTTATCAGAAAAACAAGGATAATAAACATCAGAATTTCAATAATGAAGAATATTGATAACGAAAATGGAAGTATAATTCTAACCGAAGAACAGAAAAAGCTTGTGAATCAAGGAGAGAGAGTCGATACTCTAGAGAGGAATGGACTTGTACTTTTACAGAATCCCAAGAAATTCTGTTTTGGTATGGATGCTGTTCTTCTTTCAGGTTTTGCATGCATTAAGCCGGAAGAAAAAGTGCTGGATATGGGAACCGGAAATGGAATAATCCCGATATTGCTATCAGCTAAAACTAAGGCAAAAGAGATATATGGTCTGGAGATTCAGGAAGAAGTGCGAGACATGGCTGACAGATCTGTCCGTATAAACAGCCTTGAAGATCGAGTGCATATAATTTCAGGTGATATAAGGGATGCCTCGAAGAGATTCGGAGCATCTTCTTTTGATGTAATAACATCTAACCCGCCATATATGATAGACCAGCATGGTATCAGAAATAAGGAAGACGCAAAATATATAGCAAGGCATGAAGCACTTTGCACTTTGAAAGATATCATGGGTGAAGCGGCCAAGATACTTAAGCCAAAGGGCAGGTGCTACTTGGTATACCGACCATTTAGGTTGGCAGAACTATTTATGGAAATGAAATCTGTAGGTATAGAACCAAAGAAAATGCGATTGGTACATCCATTTATGGATAAAGAACCCAATATGGTATTAGTCGAAGGAATAAGAGGTGCTAATCCAAGACTTACAGTTGAAAAGCCATTGATTGTTTATGAGTCAGAAGGAAAATATACAAAAGAGATTTTGGACATTTATGGATTTTAACATATAGATATTATTTAGACTCAATAGAAATTATTGATGATCAAGTATTAGAAAATGAGGAAAAAATTGAAAGGAACACTGTATCTTGTAGCAACGCCTATAGGTAATCTCGAAGATATGACATTCAGAGCAATCCGAATATTGAAAGAAGCTGACCTGATTGCGGCGGAGGATACAAGAAATTCGATTAAATTATTGAATCATTTTGATATTCATACCGAGATGACCAGCTACCATGAATTTAATAAAATTGAAAAAGGTGAATACCTGACAAACCGCCTAAGAGAAGGGAAAAGTATAGCGCTTATTACCGATGCAGGTACACCGGGTATATCAGATCCAGGTGAGGAACTGGTAAAAATGTGTATATCAGAGGGTATTACAGTAACATCCATTCCAGGCCCGGCGGCATTTGTCAATGCAGCAGTAATGTCAGGACTTCCCTGTAGGAGGTTGGCATTTGAGGCATTTCTTCCTAAGGATAAAAAAGAAAGAGAAAGAGTACTGACAGAGCTTGAAAATGAAACGAGGACATCAATAATATATGAGTCCCCACATCATTTGAAAAAAACCCTTAAGGAATTATATCTTAGGATTGGTGACAGAAATACCGCGATAATAAGAGAACTTACAAAAGTACATGAAGAGAGAATTTCAGGAACTCTTTCATACCTTAATGACTATTACAATGAAAAGGATCCGAGAGGTGAATACGTTATTGTAATTGAAGGTAGAAATAGGTCTGATATGGAAAAAGAAGCCAGAGAAAAATGGCAAGACATGTCAATAGATGAGCACATGAAGATATATCTCGATCAGGGAATAGATAAAAAGGAAGCAATGAAAATTGTAGCCAGAGACAGAGGCGTATCCAAAAGAGATATCTACAATTCACTGTTATAAATAAAATGTTTAAAAATTTTATCAACGTTAAGGAGGGAAAGTATGTCGAAAGAATTCGATAACAAGATACAGAAACTTCAGAAAATGATTGATGAATCAGGAAAAATAGTTTTTTTTGGAGGAGCCGGGGTATCAACTGAGAGCGGAGTCCCAGATTTTAGAAGTGTAGATGGACTTTACAATCAGAAGTATAAATTCCCACCAGAGACAATTCTTAGTCATAGTTTCTATATGAGTAAGAAAAAAGATTTTTATGATTACTATTTTGATAAACTTTTGGTTACAGGAATAAAACCCAACAAGGCCAATTTTAAGCTGGCTGAAATGGAAACCGCAGGTAAGCTTACAGCTATTTTAACTCAGAATATAGATGGACTGCATCAAATGGCCGGTAGCAAAAATGTCATGGAATTGCATGGAAGTGTACATAGAAATTACTGCGAGAAATGCCATACTTTTTATGATGGTAAGTATATGCTAGATCATAAATTTGAGGGTGTACCAAAGTGCGAAAAATGTGGTGGTGATATTAAACCAGATGTGGTTCTATATGAAGAAGGCTTGGATCAGAGCACAATTGAAAAGTCAGTCAGATATATAAGTGATGCAGATATGCTTATAATAGGTGGAACATCATTAGCAGTCTATCCTGCTGCAGGTCTGATAGATTATTTCAGGGGAAAATATCTGGTCCTAATCAATAAATCTGCTACGGTAAGAGATGCAGATGCAGATCTGATAATAAATGAGTCAATAGGTGAAACACTAGATAGAATTAAAATATGAATATCCATGATTATTACATAACTATTATAAGAAGTTGTTCTTGCTTTTACGGCCACAGCATGGTATAGTCTTTAATCGTGGTATATGATAATCCTTACTCTTTTGAATGTAACAAAAGGGTCAGAGACCAAAAGGAGGTAAATCGCATGAACAAGTATGAATTAGCACTCGTTGTGAACGCCAAGATCGAAGACGAAGCCAGAGCTGATGTAGTTGAAAAAGCAAAAGGTTATATTGCTCGTTACAACGGCACGGTTACGGACGTTCAAGAGGCTGGTAGGAAGAGACTTGCTTACGAGATCAAGAAGATGAATGAAGGATATTATTATTTCATTCATTTTGACGCAGAGTCAGATGCTCCGCGTCAGATCGAAGAAAATGTTCGTATTATGGACAATGTTCTTCGTTTCTTATGTGTTCGCGCCGACGAGGCATAAGATAGCAGGAAGGAAACATATTTATGAATAAAGTCATCATGATGGGCAGACTTACCCGTGATCCGGAAGTACGTTATGGCGGAGCTAATAATAATGCTATTGCAAGATTTTCAATAGCAGTAGATAGAAGATTTAAGCGTGAGGGAGAACCTGATGCTGATTTCTTTAATTGTGTCGCATTCGGACGTACCGGAGAATTTGTAGAAAAGTATCTGAAAAAAGGTACAAAGATTGTTATAGACGGCGAACTCAGAAACAATAACTATACCAATAAAGATGGACAGAAGGTCTATGGAATGGATATCGTTGCCAACACGTTAGAATTCGCTGAGTCTAAAACATCTGCTCAAAATTATCAGGAAAATGCGTCGAGCGCAGCAGGAAGCCAGAGCGCACCTGCACCGACAGCAGACGCTGGAGATGGTTTTATGAATATCCCGGACGGCATAGAGGATGAACTGCCGTTCAATTAATGAACAGGAGGTAAAGTTCATGGCACAGGCTAATGAAGAGCATGCAGCTGACAGATCCAGGAGACGTCCCATGAGACGTAGAAGAAAGGTCTGCACATTCTGTGGAAAAGAAGCAGCAGTTATAGGCTATAAAGAGGTAAATACTCTTAAGAAGTATGTTTCTGAGAGAGGAAAGATCCTTCCCAGAAGAATTACTGGAACATGCGCAAAGCATCAGAGAGCAATTACATCTGCAATTAAGAGATCACGTCATGTGGCTCTTATGCCTTATGTAGCTGACTAAAGTTAATACGTATTTAATATTAGATCCGGAATCTTATGATTCCGGATCTTTTTGTATAGAAAATGATCAAGTCTGTTAGTACATGCATAGATTAAAGCTTATATATTTTGTAAAAATTATTATTGAATAACATTGGAATAGAATTAATCTGTAATTATAGCAATTAAATTTCGCCTTGATATTTTCGTGAGACCATCATATAATCGAAAAAGCCAAAAAATTAATATAAGGGGTAAGAAAATGGCAAAAATGAAGAAAAAACTTCAATTTAGGTATTATACAATACCGACAGGAGATTATATCCTTGCCAAGATAGGGAAGTCATGGGAACAGGAATATGGACTCGGATATGGAGAGATGCTGCATTTTCATAATTATCTTGAAATAGGCTATTGCTACTCAGGAAAAGGAAGATTGATCATAGAAAATAAGACTTATAGATATGGGAATGGATATTTCACGATAATTCCTGCAAATATTCCTCATACAACAATAAGTGATGCGGGAAATATTTGTAAATGGGAATTTCTATTTATAGATCTGGAAGAATTTATAAAAAATGAAATGAAAACGACAAAAATCCCTATTGGCGATATGATAAGGATAATAAATAAGCATGGTACAATGAAAACAATGAAGCATCATGCGGCCGTGGGAGAAACAATTTTAAAAATCATTAAAGAATGTAGAGAAGAGGGCTTATATTATAAAGAATCCCTTAAAGGATATTTAGAAGTTCTAGTGATTGAAATACTTAGATTAGATGAAGAACGTGAACAGGTCCATAAGGGAAATAAACAAAATCAGTATATCAAAAATGCAATTGATTACTTTAATATTCATTACAGCCAAGATATTAAAATTGCAGAAATGGCTGAGAAGTGTGGTTTGAGTGAATCTCACTTTAGAAAAGTATTTGAAGATACTATGAATATGAAACCTAATGATTTTATAAATTTTGTTAGGATTAGAAAAGCTTGTGATCTCATGAAACGGGCAGACATGTCCATGGATGAAATTGGGATACGAGTAGGATATCAGACGGCATCTACTTTTAACCGAAATTTCAGGAAAATAACCGGAAATACGCCATATCAATGGAAAAAAGAAGAACAGAGTCACGAAGGGATAATGACAGATTTTAAAATTAGTGCAGAAAAGGGCTGGTAAAAAATCTTTTGGATCAAATCGAAATTATTTCGAAACATAAATAAGTCTATTAAACCGCTGTAAATTAACATTTACAGCGGTTTTTCACAGAAAAGCCACAAATATTGTGATTGAATTTGCTCATTTTTGAATTTTTTCTACAAACTATTTAATTATTCTAAGAATATAATGTACATATATTCATAAAAAACGGAAGAAAAATTATGCAAAATAACCATAAGGGGATATAAAATTAATTATTCTTCCAGAAATACAAGGAGGGTTTGTATGAAAAAGCAATTGGTATCAGCTATGCTTGTCGGAGCAATGACAGCAACAGCACTCGTAGGATGTGGTGGAACAAGTTCCAAATCATCTTCTACAAAAAAAGATTCAACAAAGACAGAAAGTAAGAAAACACCTACAGCTAAGGCTGTAAATGCATCAAAAGAGGATAAGAATACTCTTTCTGTTTATGCATGGGATGCAGGATTTAACATTCCGGCACTTAAGGCAGCAGAGAAGGCATATCAGGAGAAGAATCCTGACTTTAAGTTAAATGTTGTTCAGACTGCAGATTCTACTGAAGTTCAGAATCGTATCACTCTTGCAGGACAGGCTCAGGATTATTCAACACTTCCTGATATTACACTTTTCCAGGATCATGGAATACATCAGTATATGACCAACTTCCCTAAATTATGGGTTGGTGCAGGCGATAAGGCTGATTGGGATAACTTTGGTCAGGAAAAACTTTCATTCTCAACTGTTAAAGACAAGCATTATGGATTCCCTGTAGATAATGGAACTGTAATTTATGCATATCGCACAGACCTTCTTCAGCAGGCTGGATATACAATAAAGGATGTAACAGGAATTACATGGGATAAATGGCTTGAGATTGGTAAGAACGTATATGACAAAACAGGCAAGTATCTTCTTTCCATGGACAACAGTGGAAATGATCTTCCTTACATGATGCTTCAAGCAGAAGGAGTTTCACAGTTTAAGGATGGTAAAGTTTCTGTAGCTGACAATGAGAAGGTTCAGAAGATTTTTGAAGTACTTCAGAAGGCTGTTGATAATCACTGCCTGTATCTCTGCAACAACTGGTCAGATTATACCGATCAGTCAATTCAGGGAGATATGGTTGCTGGTGTAATGAATGGAAACTGGATAATCCCTACAATCAAAAAAGTAGAAGCTAACAGCGGTAAATGGGCAATCACAACGCTCCCTACACTTTCAGGCGAAGAAGGATATGCATCTAATGGTGGATCATCACTTTATATTACATCAGCTTGTAAGGGTGACAAGGTTAAGCTTGCTCAGGACTTCCTTTCATATACATTTGGTGGCGGAAAGGGTGCAACAGCTACATATGATGCAGCTCTTACAGATGGTGGAGTAATTACATGCTACGCTCCTGCCGGTAAGTCTGAAGTCTATAACGCAGGCGTTGCATTCTTCAATAATCAGCCTATCTATTCAACAGTTGTTGAATATGGCACACATGTTAAGACCGTTGAACAGAGTGATTATCACTATGATCTTAGAACAAATATAAGCACTGCTATCACTAAACTGACAGATTCAAATACAACAAACCGTCCTTCAGTCAAGGATGCCCTTAAGGAAGCTGAAGATACAACAAATTCAGCAATTGAAGCAGCTAAGCAGTGATGCAACAGATTACAGAAGTTAATAGTAATTAGAATGTAGTTCTGGCGGGAGATCGGCATCAGGCTCGATCTCCCGTTTTAAAAAAAACAATATGTATTGATAATTAAAAGAAAAAGAAAGGGGAGAATGCAAGTGAAAAGCAGTGGAAAAAACGTACAGAGTAAACAAAGAACGGCCGGATGGCTATTCCTCACTCCTGCAACAGTTTTAATATTCATTATGAGCTTCTATCCCATTGTGCAGGCATTTATCATGTCGTTTAAGACTGGTGCCGGTGCAACAATGCATTACACAAAAACATTTGGATTTAACTATATAAGAATGTTTCAGGACAAGATATTTATACAATCAGTAGGCAATACATTTTTATATCTTATAATTCAGGTACCTATAATGTTGATTCTGGCAATTCTTCTTGCGCAGATTCTAAATAATAAAGATCTAAGATTTAAAGGTCTGTTTCGTACAATGGTGTTTTTACCATGCGCAACATCTCTTGTATCATACGCTTTGATCTTTAAGTCAATTTTTGCAACACAGGGTCTTGTTAATGAAATTCTGGTGAAAATCGGAATATTACAGAATAATTATAATTTCCTTGGAAATCCGGGATCTGCTAAGGCAATAATAATCATAGCTCTGCTATGGAGATGGACAGGTTATAACATGGTCTTCTATCTGGCAGGACTACAGAACATAGAATATTCAGTATATGAAGCAGCCAAGATTGATGGAGCTAATGGATGGAAAACATTCTGGCACATTACAGTTCCGCTTCTTAAACCTACTATAATAATGACATTTATCATGTCTATAAATGGAACTCTTCAGCTGTTTGATGAGTCTGTCAACCTGACAAATGGTGGACCTGCTAATACATCAATCACAATGTCACATTATATTTACAATAATTCATTTGGTGGAACTGCAGTAGCAAACTTCGGATATGCTTCGGCGATGTCAGTATTTGTATTTGTACTGGTTGCTATATTAGCTTTCATCAACCTGAAAGTAGGTGATACACGTGACTAAACAGAAAAAAAACAAATCAGCAATTCAGAAAAGGCTAATACCTTCATACATATTTCTGATAATAGTATCGTTAATTTCAGTATTTCCGTTTTACTGGATGATATCGGCAGCGACCAATAATACCCTTGATGTTGCAAGAGGTAAGCTTACATTTGGAACGCATGCTATTGATAATTTTAACAATCTGATTAATTCACAGCCTCTTTGGAAGGCAATGGGCAATTCATTTTTCTATGCGATCCTACAGACGCTTCTGGTACTTCTGATCTGTTCTTTAGCAGGATATGGATTTGAGTTATATAACGATAAATGGAAAGACAGACTGTTTGCAATCCTATTATTGGCAATGATGATTCCTCAGGTTGCAACAATGATTCCACTTTTTAACATGATGTCAACAATGAAGCTATTGAATAGTGTATGGGCATTTGTTCTTCCAGCTATTTCAACTCCATTTATGATCATGATGTTTAGACAGAACTCTAGAAACTTCCCTGTAGATATAATGGAAGCAGCAAGAATAGATGGACTCACGGAAATAGGCATTTTCTTTAAAATTTACATGCCCGTTATGCGTTCAACATACGCAGCAGCAGCTGTTGTTGCATTTATGAGTGCATGGAATTCATTCTTGTGGCCCAGAGTCGTAATGTTTAATGATCAGTCCCAGACAATGACAATGCTAATATCAAAACTCTCAAATGGATATACCGTAGATTACGGTATGCTTATGATGGGAGTACTGTTCTGCTCTGTTCCAACGATGGTAATCTTCTTTGTTCTTCAGAAGAGCTTTGCGGAAGGAATCAGTGGATCAGTTAAGTAAATAGACATTTATTGGGTTCAAGAATTACTTTGTGATTTTTGAGCTCAATAATAAAATTAAGTTAGAATAAGAGGAGACAAAATGAAAAAGTTTGATTTCTCGATTGTAAAAAATCCTGAATTATTCGAACAGAATTCACTTCCTCCGCATTCAGATCATGAATACTATTCCTGTGAAGAGATAGCGGAAAGAGGATTTTCAGACTATAAACTATTATTAAATGGACAATGGAAATTCTCCTATGCTGTTAATCCTGCATCTGCATCAAAAGATTTTTACAAGGAAGAGGTTGATTGCAGAGATTGGGATGATATAAAAGTACCTGCGCATATTCAGATGGAAGGATACGATGTACCACAGTATAGTAATGTAGAGTATCCATGGGATGGAAGAGAAAATATGGAACCTGGAATGGTTCCCACGCACTTTAATCCGACAGCTAGTTATGTTAAATATTTTAGTGTTCCAGACAATTTTAAAGGAAGAAAGATTTTTGTATCATTTCAGGGAGTTGAAAGTGCTATGGCTCTCTGGCTGAATGGAGAATATGTAGGATATAGGGAAGATAGTTTTACACCATCAGAGTTTGATCTCACACCATTTATTAAAGAGGGTGAAAATAAACTCGCTGTTCGTGTATTTAAATGGTGTGCAGGAAGCTGGTGTGAGGACCAGGATTTCTTTAGATTTTCCGGAATATTTAGGGATGTGTATCTGTACACGATTCCGGATGTGCATCTATATGACTTAAGAATAAGAACCATACTTAAGGATAATTATACAAATGCTGACCTAAATATAGGCATGAAACTTACCGGAAAGGGATCTTATACAATAAGACTCATAGATATGGAAGGTGAGGAGGGTATAACCGGAGAGGGTTCGTTTGATAAAAAACTAGATATCTCTATACCGGTTATGCAACCTGAACTCTGGAGTGCTGAGAAGCCTAATCTATATATACTTAAGATAACAATTTTCGATGAGTCCGGTGCTTTGCAGGAAGTTATAGAGGAAGAGGTCGGATTTAGAAGTTTTGAGATGATAGACAATATAATGTGTCTAAATGGGAAACGAATAGTTTTTCGTGGAGTTGACAGGCATGAATTCAGCTCAAAATCTGGAAGAGCAATTACGATTGAAGATATAGAAAAAGATATAATCGTAATGAAACAGAATAATATTAATGCAATCAGAACCAGTCATTATCCGAATAGAACAGAATTGTACCGTCTTTGTGATGAATATGGAATGTACGTAATTGATGAAGCCAATCTAGAGACTCATGGTACATGGGATGTGGTAGCGTCAGGAGCAGAAGGTGATGATTTTGCAGTTCCTGGAGATCGTAAAGAATACCAGGAGTTAATTCTTGATCGTGCAAAAAACATGTACGAAAGAGATAAAAATCATGCATGTATCCTAATATGGTCATGTGGAAATGAATCCTATGGTGGAAAAGATATTTTTGAAATGTCTAAGGCCTTTAGAAAATGGGATCCTACAAGATTGGTGCATTATGAGGGAGTAGCTCATGATCCCAGATATCTCGAGACAACGGATATGGTCAGCACTATGTATGTCCCGGCTGACAAGATCAGAGAATATCTCAAGGAAAACAGGAATAAGCCTTATATATGTTGTGAATACATACATTCTATGGGTAATTCAACTGGTGCTATGTATAAATATACTGAGCTTACCAGAGAAGAGCTGTTATATCAGGGCGGATTTATATGGGATTATATAGATCAGTCTCTTGATAAGACAGATAGATATGGCAGAAAATTCCAGGGATATGGAGGAGACTCAGGAGAAAGACCAACAGATTATAGCTTTAGTGGTAATGGCATTGTCTATGGCGATACAAGAGAGCCGTCACCTAAAATGCAGGAAGTAAAATATGACTATCAACCCATAGTTATCGACGTAAGGGAGAATGAATTCACTATTAAAAATGAATTCTTATTTACCAGTACAAGCTACTATGATTGTAAAGTAAAGCTTGAAAAAAATGGCAGTTTCATAGAAGAATATACTATGGAAGTACCTGTTGGACCTGGCAAGGAAGAGACTTTTGAACTTCCGATTGAGATACCAGAAGAAGATGGCGAATATGTAACAACGGTGTCTTTTGAACTAAAGGAAGATACAGAGTGGGCTAAAATAGGACACGAAATTGCATATGGTCAAAAAATTGTCGATAAGTCTGCCAAGAAAAATATTCATTGTGGAAACATAAGAATAACCGAGGGATACCATAACATAGGAGTAAAGGGAGATGGTTTTGAAATCCTCTTTTCCAAAGTTCATGGGGGATTATCTTCCTACAAATTCTGTGGAACGGAATATATTCAAGGCATACCAAAACCGAATTTCTGGCGGGCAACAACGGATAATGACAGAGGAAATCTACAGTCATTCAGGAGTGCGCAGTGGAGAAATGCCAGCCTGTTCGCATCTATATATTATGGACACGGATATCAGAAGAGTGATTATGAATATGATATTAAGGAAGATAAGGTAATTGTAAAATATACATACCATCTTCCAGTTGTTCCGGCTAAAGACTGCATAGTTACATACACTGTTTATCCAGATGGTGAAGTTAATGTAAAAATGAATATTGATGAATCCAGAGAAGTAGGCGAACTGCCAGAGTTTTCGATGATGTTCAAGCTACCATATGAACTCACAAATCTAGAATGGTATGGTCCGGGACCTGAAGAAACCTATGTTGATCGACCGGCAGGCAAAATTGCAGTTCACAAGAATACAGTCAAAGACAATGTGGCAAAGTACTTAGTTCCACAGGAATCAGGTTTTAAGATTAATGTAAGATATGCACGCTTAACGGACTCTATTGGAAAAGGATTAGAGTTCCATTGCAATAAAATGGGATTTTCTGCTCTTCCGAATTCTCCGGAAGAAATTGAGGCTGCACAGCACCAGAACGAACTTCCTCTGCAGATGTATACATATGTAAGAGTTGGAGAACAGATGGGAATAGGCGGAGATGATAGCTGGGGAGCATTGGTTCATCCAGAGTATCTCTTACCTAATGATAAGCCTATGGAAATTGAATTTTCCTTCAAAGGTATTTTGTAATTAAATGGCAAGTAAGGCTGGTTTTAATGTAAAACCAGCCTTATTTTATTGAATAAAAAAACCATAAATAGTAAACTGTAATAGGTAGATTTTGGATATTAACAATGATTAGAAGACAAGAAGCTACTGTTATATATAGTTGCTTTTTTGTTTAGAGGTGAAGCGATGCTACAGGATGTTTTTGTTGAACATACAGTTAAAAGAAGAGAAATAATTACATTGAAGCCGTTATACTACATCAGTATGGTCTTTTTGGTAATCTGTTTTTTACTTGGAATAATTTTCCCACTTTTTTTTGCTCCAGGTGTTATGTTTCTATTCATGATGCTGTGGATTAGATCTCTTATGGATCTTGAGTTTGACTATACTTACACCAATGGCGAATTAGAAATCGCGAAGGTTAAGGGTAGCGTCAAGAGAAAAGAACTGGTAAATATTGCTCCGGGTGAGATTGTTGTTATGGCTCCTAGTCATACGGATCCTGTTAAATCATATATAGGACGCAGGATGAAGACTTATGATTGCACATCACATGATGCAGGTATGAAATATTATGTATTGATCTTCAAGAAAAATGGAAGAGAGATGAAGCTTATTTTTCAGCCAAATGAAGAGATCATAGATAGAATGAAGAGAGCTAATACCCGTATCGTATACAGAGATGGAGAAGTATAAAAAGTATTATGGCAAATGAGAACATCGGTAAATTAATAGATGTGCTTTATGAGACTACAGGGATTCATTTTGCATTAGATGAATCTCTTCCTTTTGATACAAACGAATCAAACGAAGAAAAAATTAAAAATACGATTTTAAGGCTTGGGAAGAAACTCTCAAAGGCATCAATACTTGAAAAATATTTGTCTGGTGAGCTTACATCTCTTGAAGCAAAAGATATCATGAGTGCTTCTCATTATAATTATGAAGAACAATATGATATGTACTATGTTTCATTTAATACGGAATGCAATAATCTGGTTTTATCAATTCTTAGAAGTATAACGAATTCATCATCATGGGAAATTTTAAAATTGTCATCTAGAACGATCATTATGATAAATAATGTCAAAAAAGTGACAGCTCAGGATGAACTAAAGCACTTTGCATATTCTCTGTATGATACCATTTCGACAGAGGCGATGGTAAGCGCAAGAGTTGCTTATGACAGGACATCATATAGTTTTGAAGAACTTCCGGAGATATATCAGAATCTTGCATCGGCGGTAATGATAGGTGAGGTATTCTATTCAGGGCATCACATATATGGATATCATGAATTGGGTCTTGGCAAACTTATATATAGTCTTTCAAGGGATGCGGCAGAATCATTTATCAAGGATTCTTTGCCAGGATTGGATTTTGAACAATTAGACAATGAAACCATTAACACGATAAATACGTTTTTTGACTGTGGACTAAATATATCCGAAACAGGAAGAGTTCTGTATCTTCATAGGAACACACTGGTATATAGATTAGATAAATTCTCAAGAAGTACAGGACTGGATATTAGAAACTTTGATGATGCTGTTAAGTGTCGTGTAGGGATGATGATATCTGCATATCTAAGAAATCAGCCTTTACAAAATGAAAAATCGGATATATAATCACACTAATCGAATATTAAATCGTTGAAGAGAAGAGTAAATTGGACAAGGATCAAGAGAGAGATTCACATTGCTGTGAGTGAGTCGTTCACTATCTGATTGAAGACCACCTCCGAGAGGCCCTAATCAGGCACGGTGATTCCGTTATAATCAAAATTGAGTGGCCATTTGTATGGCAAGCAGGGTGGAACCGCGTAAATATGATTTTGCGTCCCTTACATTACATTATTGTATTGTAAGGGATTTTTTTATTCAAAAATAACGTTATGGACATGCCTAATGTTATCTACGTGAATAAATAAAGTCCCTTACCGAAAGGAGTCCAACCATGGAAAGAGAAGAATTTTTGGAAGTATACCGTCACTCTCTATCCCACATCCTAGCAAAGGCTGTGATAGAGATCTTCGGTAAAGAAAATGTGCAGTATGCGATAGGACCTCAGATTGCTGATGGTTTCTATTATGATTTCATGCTTCCGAGAACAGTAACAAATGATGATTTCAAAGCAATTGAAGACAAGATGCACGAAATCATTAAGCGTCGTGAGGACTGGGTCAGAAAAGAAGTAAGCCGTGAAGAAGCACTTTCAATTTTTAAGAGTCAGAAGTTCAAAACAGAACTTATCAATGACCTTACGGAAGATGAGCTTATTACGATTTACTATACTGGAGATGATTATGTAGATCTCTGCAGAGGACCTCATATCGACAATTCTCAGCTTCTGATGAACGCTGCATTTCAGATCAAGTCTGTATCAGGTTCATATTGGAGAGGTGATGAGAACAGAGAGCAGCTTCAGAGAATATATTTATATGCTTTTCCTGATAAAAAAGCGCTTAAAGAACATCTTAATCTTGTAAAAGAGGCTATGGAACGTGATCATAAGAAAATAGGACCGGAAATGGAACTATTTATGTTTGATCCTTCAGCACCTGGAATGCCTTATTGGCTGCCAAGGGGCTGGAAGATGTACAACGCTCTGATTGATTATTGGAGATCTATACATGAGATGCATGGTTATCAAGAGATCTCAGCTCCAGTGATTAATAATAAGCAGATATGGGAGACTTCTGGACATTGGGGACATTATAAGGAAAATATGTTTCTGGTTCCTACAGCCAAGGAATTCAGTGCTGATTCAGAGGTATCCGAGGTTCATATGAATGATGAGCATATGTATGCAGTCAAGCCCATGAACTGTCCTAATGCAGTTAAGGTTTATCAGAGCAAACAAAGGAGCTATAAGGATCTTCCTATTAGAATTAATACATTAGATGTTATCCATAGAAGAGAAAAGTCAGGTGAACTGAATGGACTGCTAAGAGTCCAGGAATTCCGTCAGGATGATTCACATAACCTTATTATGCAGGAGCAGATAGAGGAAGAAATCGGCGATATAATGGAAATTGCCGGAGAGATATATGGAACATTTGGTCTTACATATATTGCTGAGTTATCAACACGCCCTGACGATTATATGGGAGATATCAACGATTGGAATGTGGCAGAGGCTTCATTAAAGAGTATACTTGATAAAAAATATGGTGAAGGAAATTATGAGATCAATGAAGGTGATGGTGCATTCTATGGCCCCAAGATCGATCTCAAGATGAAGGATTGTATCGGTCGTGAATGGCAGATGGGAACGATTCAGCTTGATTATCAGCTTCCGCTTAATTTTGATATGAAATATGTTGCTGCGGATGGATCGATGAAGCGCCCGGTAATGGTTCATAGAGCTATTTTTGGTTCAATAGAGAGATTTATCGGAATTTTGATTGAGAACTTCAAAGGTTCATTCCCGTTCTGGCTCAGCCCGGTTCAGGTAGGAATTGTTCCTATTCGTGTAGAAAATAATGAATATGCAGCAGAGGTTGCAGAACTTTGCAGGAAGAATCATATTCGTTTTGAAGTAGATTATACGGATAAAAATATGAAGGAAAAGATCAAGACATATCGTGGATACCGTGACCCGTATGTATTGGTACTCGGAAATAATGAAGCTGAGAATCATACGGTTTCAATCAATATTCGAGGAAATAAGCAGATGAAGGATGTTCCACTAGATAAGTTTATCGAGATCTGCAATGGAATGAACGAAGAGCATTCACTGGAATTGGTTGATTCTGCAGAATAAATAAGAATCTAGGCCTTGGTAAGATTTTAATTAAAATTATAATAATCAGAAAAAGCAATTTTACTATATAAAAGGTTATTTATAAAAAAGGAGAATTCGAGAATTTTGAATTCTCCTTTTTTGATGCATTGACATAGAAAAAAGACCGCTACCAGAGGCAGCGGTCTAAAAAAGGTGAAATTGGTCAAATTTAGTTGGTGATTGTCATTTCTGAATCTTTGTCAAAGAAATGAGACTGACTCATATCAAGTGAGAAAGTGAAGTTATCACCGGTCTTAGCCTGAGTTCTAGGATCAACACGTGCTGTCATCTGAGTTCCAGCATAATCGAAATACAGAAATACTTCTGCACCGAGAAGCTCATAGACACGAATCTGAGATGATATCTGATTTCTTGTATCAAGACCTTCAACAGTTGCAAGCTTAGAATCATGTATATGCTCAGGACGGATGCCCATGATAACAGTTTTATCTAAATATCCCTTTTCTTCAAGAACCTTAGCCCTATCAGCAGGTACGATAACATTTGTTTCACCAAGAGTAGCAACAACTTCATTGCCTGATTTTGATATCTTGGCATCAACGAAGTTCATCTGAGGTGAACCAATGAATCCGGCAACGAAAAGATTGCAAGGTTTATTGTAAAGGTTCTGAGGAGTGTCTATCTGCTGAACAACACCATCCTTCATAACTACGATTCTTGTTCCAAGAGTCATAGCCTCGGTCTGATCATGTGTTACATAGATCATAGTTGCACCAAGTTTGTCATGAAGCTTTGAAATCTCAATACGCATCTGTACACGAAGCTTGGCATCAAGGTTTGAAAGAGGTTCATCCATAAGGAATACCTTAGGATTACGAACAATTGCACGACCCATGGCAACTCTCTGTCTCTGTCCACCTGAAAGAGCCTTAGGCTTACGATCGAGATAAGGCTCAAGTCCAAGAATCTCTGCAGCTTCATGAACTTTTTTGCTGATCTCGTCCTTGGGAATCTTACGAAGCTTAAGACCAAAAGCCATGTTGTCAAATACTGTCATATGAGGATAAAGGGCATAGTTCTGGAAAACCATTGCGATATCTCTATCCTTAGGTTCAACATTGTTCATGACCTGTCCGTCGATTTTAAGAGTTCCAGCTGAAATATCCTCAAGACCTGCGATCATACGAAGTGTTGTAGATTTACCGCATCCTGAAGGACCAACAAAAATAATAAATTCCTGATCTTTTACATCAAGGTTGAAATCACTAACGGCCTTTACGCCATTGGGATAAACCTTGTCAATGTGTTCAAGAGTAATGCTTGACATATTAGTACTTCCCTTCTAAAAGTAATTATCTTATGTAGATTATTTTATTTATATCGGGTAAAATCCACAATGTCAAAAAAGCCGAAAAAAATAAGCCTTATTCGGCAAAATGCCAAATCAATAAAAAAATCAGTATTAATAAATATGCATAAAGATGCAGATTAAGGTATTAATAAGTATGCATAAAGATATAGATAAGGGTATAAATCGAATTTGCTAGAAATAGCGTATGTGATATAATGTAGCGAAGGTTTAGACAAAAGGAGAAATATGGACTCACTTAAGTATACAGGAAAATTAAAGCAGTATTTTTTTGCTCCGTTATACCTGGTTTTTGTATTGGTAGCTATAGATGCAGGCCTATACTTTTATGATATAAAGGCTGGTGCGGTATTTTCAACTATTATTATAATCTATTCGTTATGTCTTGGTGTGTTCTACAGCATTTTTCGGAAGAAACTAGCTATAGAGCTTATTAATTTTGGCACGAGATACGGAACGATTCAAAAAGAAATACTGAATAAGTTTCATATACCCTATGCGATTTTGGATCTATCAGGAAATATTGTATGGCAAAATGAGAAATTCAAAGAGCTTTCTGAACAGGATGCCAATTTTCACGGACACATATCAAAGCTGTTTCCTGAAGCAGACAAATTGAACTTTTCCGCTGAGGATGAAAGTATAGTACTAAAGATAAACTTTAAAGACAATCTCTATCAGGCAGAACTTCAAAAAATAGAAATCCCGACGGAATCTGGTAATCAGCTGATTACAGTTGATAAGAAAAACAATGCACTGGTATCTCTGATGCTCTTTGATATTACAGAACTTACGGCATTAAAAAAAGAGAACCAGAATATAAAGATGGTACCGGCGGTTGTTTATATTGATAATTATGAAGAAACAGTAGAACACATTGAGATTGTAAAAAGATCTCTTCTTGCAGCTGTTATCGATCGAAAAATAACGCAATATTTTCAGAATGTCGGTGGAATAGTTGAGAAGATAGAAAAAGATAGGTACTTTGTAATTTTTGAACATAGATACCTTGAAAAACTAACAGAGGCCAAGTTCAGTATTCTAGAAGAAGTAAAGGCAATTAAAGTAGGAAATGATGTAGAAGTTACGCTTAGTATTGGTGTAGGGTCAGGCGGCAAGTCATATCTTGAGTCTGTTGAATTTGCCAATGCGGCAATAAATATTGCACTAGGTCGTGGTGGTTCACAAGCAGTTGTTAAAGATTCAGGAAAAGTATCATATTATGGAACCCATGGAAAAGAGATAGAAAGAACGACAAGAGTCAAGGCGAGAGTCAAGGCCCAGGCACTTCATGAAATGATGGAAACTCATGATAATGTAATAGTTATGGGGCACACCATCAGTGATATAGATGCATTAGGTGCTGGAATAGGTGTATATGCAGCTGCAAGAGTTTTAGGAAAAAAGACGCAGATAGTTCTTAATACTATAACATCTTCTCTTAGACCATTAGTGGATAATATAACCGATATGGAAGAATCTGCAGAAGATATGATAGTAAATAGTGAAGGTGCACTTAAGGCTGTTAATAGTAATACGCTTCTCGTAGTAGTGGACACAAATAAGGCCAACTATACGGAATGTCCGGAACTTTTGAAGAAATGTAGCAGTATAGTTGTATTTGATCATCATAGGCAAGGAGATGGTCAAATAGAAAATCCAACCATTAGTTATATAGAACCATATGCATCAAGTGCATGTGAAATGATAGCTGAAATGCTTCAGTATTTTTCTGATCAGGTAAGATTGTTTCCCCAGGAAGCTGATTGTATTTATGCAGGAATGCTAATAGATACAAATAATTTTATGACAAAAACAGGAGTCAGAACCTTTGAGGCAGCAGCGTATCTAAGGCGTTCCGGTGCCAGCATGACTAGAGTAAGAATGCTTCTCAGAGAGGATATGGATTCATATAAGGCTCGTGCAGGTGTTGTTCGTGAAGCAGAAGTATATAGAGGAATGTTTGCGATTTCATCATTTCCATCTGATGGCGTTGACAGCCCGACTATAATATGTGCGCAGGCAGCAAATGAACTATTGGACATTGTTGGGATCAAGGCATCATTTGTTCTGACAAATTTTCAGGATAAAGTTTATATAAGTGCTAGATCGATTGATGAAATAGATGTTCAGATGATAATGGAAAAAATTGGTGGCGGAGGTCATCTAAATGTGGCAGGTGCACAGATTAAAGACGCTACAATAGATTCGGCCAAACGAATGTTGGAACAGATACTTGATACCATGATAGATGAAGGAGACATTGTAGAATGAACGTAATACTTTTACAGAATGTTAATAAAGTAGGTAAAAAAGGTGAAGTAGTTAATGTCAGTGATGGTTATGCAAGAAATGCTTTGCTAAAAAAAGGACTGGCCAGAGAAGCTACCAATGCAAATATCAGTGAGATGGAACAGAGAAAAAAACATGACGACAAACTGGCATTGGAAAAATTAGATGCGGCAAAAGCTGAAGCCGAAACCATGAAAAGTTGGAAAATAGAACTTGTAATAAAAACAGGTGAAGGCGGAAGAAGTTTCGGATCTGTTTCAACAAAGCAGATCGCAGATGCGGTAAAAGAGCAGTATGATTTTACGCTGGATAAAAAGAAATTATTGATGGACGAGCCGATAAAAGCAATTGGAGAATATACTGTCAAAGTTAAGCTTCATCCGGAAGTGATCGGAGAACTGAAGATTGAAGTAAGAGAAGCTTAGAGGTTATAAAAATGGACGATAGTATGTTGATGCCCGTTCGAATAATGCCGAATTCTCCTCAGGCTGAACAGTCTGTTATAGGAGCGATGCTTATTGACGGAGGCACCATTCCTGTATGTGAAGCGATTCTTATTAAAGATGACTTTTATAATCAGATATATGGAGCATATTTTGAAGCAATAGTAGAATTATTTAATGCAGGAAAACCTGTAGATCCTATTGTTTTAAGTGATAAACTTCAGGAGAAGAAGATCGCACCAGAGAATACAACGGTGCAATTTATTAATGCACTTATAGACTCTGTGCCATTAAGTATTAACACAGAAGAATATGCGACGATAGTTAAGGAGAAAGCCCTTCTTAGACAGATTATTCATGTTAATCAGGATATTGAAAATGAATGCTTTGAGGGAAAACAATCTACAGAAAACATCCTAGAAAAAACAGAACACGATATTTTTGGTCTTGTTCAAAAAAAAGGTGCAAAGGATTTTGTGCCGATCAAGGATGTAGTTGGAAATGCACTTGATGCCATTAGAAAGGCATCTATGAATAGTGGGCCCATTACAGGAGTTCCCACAGGATTTATAGATCTAGATACCAAGACAGCAGGACTCCAGCCATCAGATCTGATACTTCTTGCAGCGCGTCCTTCAATGGGAAAAACAGCGCTTGCACTTAACATTGCGGAAAATGTAGCATTTAAAGAAAATAGAAGTATGGTAATTTTTTCTTTGGAAATGTCAAAGGAGCAGCTGATCAACAGAATGTTCTCTCTAGAGTCTGGAATAGAAGCGGAGAAGCTTAGAACAGGAACATTAAAGGACGATGAATGGATACAGCTTATGGAAGCTGCTTCTGTAATCGGAAAATCAAAGCTCCTAATAGATGATACTCCTTCTATCAGCATTGGAGAACTTCGAAGTAAATGTCGTAAGTTTAAGCTGGAACATGAGGATATGTCAATGATCATGATCGATTACCTGCAGTTGATGTCCGGATCAGGTCGCTCGGAGTCTAGACAGTTGGAAATTGCTGAAATATCAAGATCGTTGAAAGCTTTAGCAAGAGAGTTAAAGGTTCCGGTGGTGGCTCTTTCACAGCTTAGCCGAGAGGTGGAAAAAAGAGAAAATAAGCGTCCTATGATGTCCGATCTTCGAGATTCGGGAGCAATAGAACAGGATGCCGATGTTGTAATGTTTATATATAGAGATGATTATTATAATAAGGATAGTGAAAAGAAAGGCATTGCAGAAGTAATTATAGCGAAACAACGTAATGGTCCTATTGGAACAGTAGATCTCGCTTGGTTGCCAGAGAGAACGAAGTTTGGAAACAGGCAACATGAGAAAAGGTTTGATTAGAAATATAAAAATAAAAATCTCCGACAGTATTCTGTCGGAGATTTTTTGCGTTGATAAATCAGCCCTGGTCAATTGCACCTGTAGGGCATACACCTGCGCATGTACCGCAATCAATGCAAGCGTTGGGATCGATCTCATACTGAGTATCTCCCTGAGAAATAGCGCCAACAGGGCACTCAGGCTCGCATGTACCGCAGCTTACACAGCTGTCAGAAATTACATATGCCATATTATTTCCTCCTTCTACATATAAACAATATCGTAGATAAAAATAACTTTATCGTACATAAAGACAAAAAACAAGTCTTTTCTGCATAAAAGATTGGGCATGTTTGATCATTGCAACTTCAAAAGTGTATCCAATGCAGTCTTAGAAATAAGTACTTCGCCATGTTCTCGAAGGGATGCAAGAAAGGATTTCTCGGATAAAATGGCAGTCCCATAATCTGATACAATATTGCAGATATTGTTAAATTCAGCAGGCTTGATCTTGCCTGGACGAAGGACAAGATATAATGTTGGATAATCGATAAGCTTACAGAGGGAACTGTCACCATGAAAATTTGTTGATAAAACTCCAGCAAGACTTATACAATCATCAAGAGACTTAAAGCGAAATGTTTTTGATATACTTGAAAAATCTGAAAAAGACTCTTTGCCAGTATGTATTTTTTTCTTGTCTCTTAGACTCCGATACATGTCCAAAACCTCACGGGCATTAGATGTAACGTGTGGTTCATCATCAGAAAATCCGGAAGGGACAGACACCTCAGTTCGTGAAAATGTAGAGTATCTGGTATCAATAGCATCTGAAAAGGGATCTTTTGTAAAAGTAATATCAAGAGATCCGTCTGCCATTGGAATAGCGTCTATTGTAAGGGTATCGTCTTCCTGCTTGAAATCATATCTATTGCTAGAAATCGACAGAAGCTCGCTTATAAGTTTTTTTGATGGAATTGACCCATAGGAAAGATCGGAAAGCGTAAGATTACGATTTTTCAAATCTTCATCTGTTAATACAAAGTGCATTTTTGAATCACTAATTTTTTCTATTTTCATAACATAACCTCAATTTTCAAAATATTAAAAGATCATTATAAATCAATAATAGAAAATGTGTAAAGACAATAATTATTAAAGATATATAAAAATGCAACTTAATAATAAGTGAAAAAGCAGGATAAAAAATAGCTAGACCAATTAAAAAGAAACAATATATTAACTTATTTAAATTTTATTGAAATCATGTAAAGCTGTGTGTTATAAGTTTTACACTTGATTAGTCTAAATATACCACAAAGCGATTTAAACGACGAACAAGAATAAAATCCGGTGAAACATTGACAGTATTAGTAATAGAATTTATGGGGAACAACAAAGATATGCCGGGTATACAAATAGGAGGTGAGGGGTTTACAAAAAGAGCCTGTAGATCTAAATTAAAAATTGTAGCTTTTGCAGGGATGATTTTTTGTCTGTAAAAGATCTATAGGTTGATAAATACCCTGTAGTCTGATGGAGAAAACAGGCTACAGGATATTTTATATATAGAAACAACAGTAAGTGTAGAAAAATATAATTTATTGATAACTTGCCATTATAAAGGGAACAATGTGGATTTGTTACGATATTCATTTATAGTATGTTATAATAATTCGGATTATATTCGGAGGTATTATGGAAAATAAAAAAATTAACAATAAACCCAAAAATACAAATTTTGTACTAATAGCTGTAGCAGTTACAATTCTCATTTTTGCAGGAGCTTTTCTCACTGTACGAAGATATGCTCCGTCCAATGAGAGAATGAAGCTTACTGACTTCTTTATCATAAAAAATGAAAATGAGGCAGCAGTTATTGTAAATGGTGAATACTTTGAATCACAAGGAACCCCGTATTCTGTTATAGAATCCGGGAAATACTATTTGTCCTGCGATTTTGTCAAAAAGAATATGGACGATGGTTATGTATATGACAGTACGGAAAAGGTGCTTAGATATACTACTGATAAGAATGTCATAAGCGCTAATGCAGGAGAAAATTTATATACAGTTGATAAGGAAGCTAAAACGTCAGATGTGATCCCGGTTATTGATATTGGTGGTAAAGCGTATCTGTCAGCAGACTGGATTAAAAATTATACTGATTTTAAATATAAGACTGAAAAGAACCCGAACAGAATAGTTGTTGAAAAAACGGGATGGAATAGGAAAGTAGCTACGGTAGAGAAGGATACTCAGATAAGAAGGCATGGCGGAGTAAAGAGTAAGATACTTTCTGATATTAAAAAAGGGCAAAAAGTTATAATCCTTGAGGAGTATACAAAGTGGACAGAGGTTCTGACAGATGATGGTGTTATAGGATGCATACAGGATCGAAGAATAGCTGATTCTAAGGATCAAAAGACTAAAACTTCTCTTGCTAAAAGGGAATATAAGCACAAGAAAATAGATGGAAAAGTTTCAATGACCTGGCATCAAGTTACTAATGCGTCTTCAAATAGTTCAATAGACTCGGTGCTTAAGGAAGTTAGTGGCGTGAATGTTATTTCTCCCACATGGTTTTATATAAATGATAATCAAGGTAATATTGCTAACAGATCCAGTCTGGAGTATGTCAATAAGTGTCATGCCAAGGGTATTAAAGTGTGGGGACTTATCAGTAACCTCGAGAATAAGGATGTTGATACTACGTCAGTACTTAACACCACATCAGCGCGTGATAATCTGATCAATCAGACGGTGGCTGCGGCCATAGCTTTGAATATAGATGGAATAAATGTTGACCTTGAGGCTGTTTCAGGTAAGGCCAAGAGCGGATATCTCGAATTTATCAGGGAGTTATCGCTAAAATGTGAAAAGAATGATTTGTTTTTATCGGTAGATAATTACGTTCCTTCTGAGTATACAGCGTTTTATGGACGAAAAGTCCAGGCAAATTATGCAGATTATGTGGTTGTTATGGCATATGATGAACATTTTAGTGGTTCGAAAGAGGCTGGCTCGGTTTCATCGATTGGATTTGTTAAAAAGGGAGTTTCAGAGACGCTAAAGGAAGTTCCATCTAATCAGCTGATACTAGGATTGCCATTTTACACTCGACTGTGGAGTACAGAGGGTGAGACAGTAACAAGCAAGGCTCTTGGTATGGATGATGCCAGAAAAAATCTGGATGATAATGGCGCAGAGATAAAATGGAACTCCGAATATGGCCAGAATTATGGAGAATATGAATCGCAGGGTAAGTTATATCAGTGTTGGTTAGAGGATGCAGAATCTCTCGGAGATAAGCTTCAGTTGGTAAAAGATCATTCATTGGCAGGAGTATCATTCTGGAAAGTTGGATTTGAGTCATCTGAGATCTGGGGATTGTTAGGAAAATATTTAAATTAAGAATATTATCTGTAGATTTTCGGACAGATAAGATATTTATAAAGAAATAGATAGAGGCAGTGAATTGCAGACAAAAAGAATAAAATTAGATGTAAATGATTCAAATGGTTGGGATATGACAGAAGCAATCGAAATAATCAGGAATGGTGGATTGGTAGCTTTCCCGACAGAAACAGTTTATGGATTGGGAGGAGATGCCAAAAATCCTGAGGCTTCAAAAAAAATATATGAAGCTAAGGGAAGACCATCTGACAATCCATTGATCGTGCATATACATGATTTTAGTGAACTAGAAGAAATTGCAATGGAAGTTCCAGAAGATGCCAGGGTATTGAATCAGGCATTTTGGCCGGGGCCACTTACTATGATTGTAAAAAAGAACGAGGTTATACCGCTTACAACCACTGGCGGATTAGATACCGTTGCTATAAGAATGCCAAGTCATCCTATTGCGAGGACATTTCTCACAGAAAGCAATGTAATGATTGCTGCACCCAGCGCGAATACTTCCGGAAGGCCATCTCCTACAGTGGCAGATCATGTATGGGAGGATCTAAATGGAAAAATTGATTGTTTGATAGATGGTGGATCATCTGATATTGGGCTTGAATCAACAATTGTTGACCTTTCCGAGGGAATCCCAACAATCCTCCGTCCGGGATTTATAAATAAGGAAATGTTAGAGAAAGCTCTAGGAAAAGAAGTAAGGATAGATCCGGGAATACTAGATCAGAATGCCGGAAAAAATATAAGGCCAAAAGCGCCTGGAATGAGATACAAGCATTATGCGCCTAAAGGTAATCTGATTATTGTTGAAGGGCAGGAAGATAAGGTCGTATCAGAAATTAATAAGTTGGAAAAAGAGGCAAAAAAAGAAGGCAAAAAAACAGGAATTATTTTCACAAACGAGGATAAGGACAAATATAGTGCCGATGTTTTATTTGCAATCGGAAATAGAGACGATGAAGATTCTATTGCCAGGAACTTATATGCAATATTAAGGGAATGTGATAGTAAAGGAATAGATGCGATTTTTTCAGAGAGCTTTAATACCCCAAGAATAGGGCAGGCCATAATGAACAGGCTGTTAAAAGCAGCAGGACATCAGGTGATTAATATTGAATAATATTAAAAATATTAGAAGAATCATATTTGTTGATGGACATGATATTAACAGAGCCCCAATGGCAGTTGCAATTATGATGGATGAGTTGGAAAAAATGCATAAAACGCTGCCACTTGAAATACTTAGCAGAGGAATCCTTGTGCAATTTTCAGAGCCATTAAATCAAAAGGCAGAAGCGGTAATGGCTAGTAATGGAATAGTCATAAACGATTTTTTCTCAAAGAAACTCGATAACGGAGAGATAACAGATAAGACGCTTATTCTGGCGGTGGATGAAAAAAGAAAGGACTATATTCTCGATAATTATACATCTGCTAATTCAGAGAATACATTTGTTTTGGCGTATTATGTAGGAGAAGAGCTTGAGACACTTAATCCATACGGAGAACCGCTTCATACATATGGTCTTTGTTTTGAAGCGCTTCGTGAAACGGTGAGAAAGCTCATAAATCTCTTGGAAGGAGAATAATATGGGCGAAAAAAGAGAAGATCATATATCATGGGATGAGTATTTTATGGGAGTTGCGTATCTTTCGGGTATGAGATCAAAAGATCCCAATACTCAGGTGGGCGCTTGTATAGTTAGCACAGACAATAAGATATTGTCAATGGGCTATAATGGATTTCCAAGAGGATGTTCTGATGATGCTTTTCCATGGAATAGAGATGGAGATCCGGGAAAAAACAAATATTTTTATTCTACCCACAGTGAACTAAACGCAATACTTAATTATAGAGGTGGATCATTAGAACATACAAAAATGTATGTAACGCTTTTTCCATGCAACGAATGTGCCAAAGCAATCATTCAGGCAGGAATAAGGGAAATAATATATGGAAGTGACAAATACAAGGATACACCAGCTGTGATCGCGTCAAAAAAGATGCTGGATTCGGCGGGAGTGATATACAGATTGTATAATTGTACAGGACGAGAAATTAAAATAAACTTGTAAAGTTTCATAAAGTGCGTTATGGTAAAAATGTAAACTGATTCAGGGAAACATATAATTTTTGATAGATTACAGGGGGATTTAGATTTCCTTGCATCAAATGCTATCGTAATAGTATGGCTCTTGGGATCAGTGTTATTTTTTATAACTTTATAAACGGTTAAGTCGTCTTAACATCTTTAGACAGGGGGTCAAATGATCGAAGAAACCATCTCTGCAGTTAAAGACGCAGAGGAAAAGGCGAGAGTAAGCGTGCTTGAAGCCAAAGAACAGGCTAAGCAGACAGAGAAGAACACAGAGCTTGTCATAAATGATTTGAAATCTGATGCAAAAGCGAAAGACAAAGCGTTTTATGACGATGCAATGGAAACGGCAGAAAAACAAGGCCAGCATATCTTGTCGGAATCAGATGAAAGATCAATAGTAGCGAAACAAGCGTTGATAGGTGATGCAAAGCCTAAATATGAAGCGGTTGTTGAAGCGGTTGTTGATTCACTTCTGAATACTGGGAGGTAGACTGAATGGCAGTTGTTGAGATGAAGAAGCTCTCTGTGTGTGCGCTGAAACGGCACCGCAAAGACATTCTAGAAGCGCTTCAGTCTATGGGTGCCATGGAAATCAGAATTAACGACATAGACGATGAAGATCTCCAAAATATGGAGACGGACAGTTCAAGAAAACAATTCGATAAAACAGCCGATGCTTTTGATAAAGCATTGAAGGCAATTTCTGAGCTTGTTTCTGATAAAGACAAGCAAACAATGTTTGACGGACTTAAAACAGTTTCACGTGCGGAATACAACAATGTGATCGAAAACAGGGATTCTCTTGTAAAAGACTCCCATCAAGTACTAAAACTCCAAAAGGAAAGAACAGAAGCAGAAGCGCAGATTCAGAAGAACCAGGCACAGATAGAGTCTTTTGTTCCGTGGATTAAGCTTGGGATCCCGATGACTACTACAGAGACAAAAGAAACTGCAGTATTTATAGGTAGTATTCCAGGTGCAGTAGATGAAGCTACTGTAATAGCAGGTGTTATCAAGGATATTCAAGAGCCTATTCCTGTTACAGTTGAACTGATCTCTTCAGGTAATGAGGCTACATGTATTGCTGTTATGTGTGTAAAAAGATTAAAAGACCAGGTTGAATCGAATCTAAGAAATATTGGATTTTCCAGACCTGTAGCTTTGATCAGTACGACGCCGGAGGAAGAGACAAACAGGCTGAAGGATGACATTGAAAAAGAGATGCAGGTCATCAGTACTGTGAACAAGAAGATCGAAAGCTTTGCTTCAGAGAGAAAGAACTTCAAGATCGCTTGTGATTACTACAGAACCAGAGCAGAAAAGTATCGTGTACTTGGTACACTTCCGCAGACGGAGCATGCTTTTTTCCTGGAAGGATGGGTTACTAAGTCCAGTGCACCAAAGATTGAAAAATTCCTGACGGAAAAGTTCGATGCTTTGGTTGAAACAGAAGAAAAAGCACCAGATGAGGAAGAACCTACTGTTTTAAAAAATAATGCTTTCTCAAGGAACGTTGAAGGTGTTCTAGCATCTTATGGATTACCGCAACATGGGAAAATAGACCCAACGGTCATTATGTCTTTCTTCTACGTTGTTTTCTTTGGAATGATGCTTTCTGATGCAGGATATGGCGTAGTAATCACAATTGCATGTTTCCTGATTTTAAGGAAGCATAAAACAATGGAAGCTGGAACAAAGAAGATGATCAGGCTCTTCTTAGGGTGCGGAATATCAACTATATTCTGGGGATTTATGTATGGTGGATTCTTTGGAAATGCAATAGATACCATTGCGAAGACATTTTTTGGATACAAAGGCGGAGCCATACTTAAACCAATCTGGTTTGAACCGGTAGCTGATCCTATGAAACTTCTTATCTGGTGTATGCTTTTCGGAGTGATACATTTGTATTTTGGCCTTGGAATAAAGGGAGCACAGCTTCTAAAAGACCATGATATTGTTGGTTTTATAAGTGATGTTGTTTCATGGTATATGCTTCTTACAGGACTAATATTTATGCTGCTTCCATCGGAATTATTTGTGGGAATCTCGGGAATGAAGTTTGATTTTCCGGCAGCTGTAGCACCGATGGCAAAATATTCAGCAATAATAGGAGCACTTATAATTCTTGTAATGAGCGGAAGATCAAACAAGAATTTTGCAATAAGAATTGCACTTGGTGCTTATGATATTTATGGAATAACGGGTTGGCTGTCAGATGTTTTATCATATTCTAGACTTCTTGCCCTGGGACTAGCAACCGGAGTAATTGCCAACGTAATTAACATGATGGCAAGCATGGTCGGTGGCGGAATTATCGGAGCGATAATATTTGTTATCGTATTTATACTAGGACATACGCTAAACATTGGAATCAATGCACTTGGCGCTTATGTACATACAAATCGTCTGCAGTACGTAGAGTTTTTTGGAAAATTCTATGACGGCGGCGGAATTTCATTTAAACCTTTTAAGGCGACAAATAAATACACAGAAATTAAGGAGGACATTTAATTATGAGCATGGGCATGGTTTGGGCACTACTTGGAGCAGCACTCGCAACAGCATTGGCCGGAATTGGAAGTGCATGGGGTGTAGGAATTGCAGGTCAGGCAGCAGCAGGAGTTACAGCAGAGGATCCGGATCAGTTTGCTAAGGTTCTTCTTCTTCAGCTTCTTCCTGGTACACAGGGTATCTACGGACTGTTGGTTACATTTATCACATTGTCACAGATCGGAATTCTTGGCGGAACGCCAATAACAGATACTAAGGTTGGTATGATGTACTTTGCTGCATGTATACCTATAGCAGTCGTTGGTCTTATTTCTGCTTATCATCAGGGCAAGACATCTGTTGCATCAATTGGAATTGTTGCAAAGAGACCGGATCAGTTCGGTAAAGCAATGCTTTTCCCTGCAATGGTTGAGACTTATGCCATTTTGGCACTTCTTATCTCAATTCTCGCAGTAACTAATATTCGCTGATGAATAAGGAGTGATTACCAATGGCAGGAGTAGAGAATATAACAGATGAAATCCTGCAGGACTCGCACACACAGTGTGCAAATATAAACAAAGAGGCTGAAGAGAATAAGAATGATCTTATTTCTAAGGCCAAGGAAGAAATAGCTGTTTTGTCAGATAAAGCCAGAGCTAAGGCGAAGGCTGATTCTGACAAATACATTGAGAAAATAACGTCTCAGGCTAATACCAATGAGAGACGAGCTATTCTTGATGCAAAAGCATGTGTCATAAAAGACATACTGAATAAAGCGTATGAGAAGATAATGTCTCAGAGCGACAGCGATTATTTCTCCATGATTTACAGTCTTGTAGGTAAGACTTGTTACTCAGAGAATGGTGAGATACTAATTTCTGAAAGTGACAGGAAGAGACTTCCCGGTGATTTTGAGACTAAGGTTAATGCCGAAGCCGAGAAAAAGGGTGGAAGTTTAAAACTTTCAAATAATAATGCTGATATTGATGGCGGATTTATTTTGAAGTATGGCGGTATTGATGAGAACAGTTCAATAAAATCAATTTTTAATGAAAAGCATACAGATATGCAGGATCTTGTATATAAAATGCTTTGGCCTAAGGAGTAAGCGATGGGAGAAAATTACGTATTTGCTGTCGCCAGGATCCGGGTCTTGGAAAAGTCACTGTTAAGTGACGCTGACATCGTACAGATGGCAGGAATGAAGGATGAGGATGGAGTTGTATCGTTCCTTCTGGACAAGGGCTGGGGCGACGAAAACAGCGGACGTGATCCTCTGAAGATTCTTGCAGCTGAAAGTGCCAAGGTTAATAAACTTATTAGATCTCTTGGAGTGGGAGATGATGTGATGGATGTTTTATCATATCCACAGGTTTTCCACAATCTGAAAGCAGCGGTCAAAGAAGTCGGAGACGAAGGCGGGATTTCTACAGCTTATTATGAGCACAGAGTCTACAATAGAAAATTTTTTACAGATATCCTAAAAGATAAAAATTTTAAAGATTTGCCGGAATCGATGAAACAGGCAGCAGAGGATGCATTAATAGTAATGCTTCAGAACCATGATGGTCAGAAAAGTGATGTGATTATCGACAGAGCGTGTCTTGATTGTATGAAACAGTCAGCAGAAAAGTCGAAATATCCTATTATAAAGAATTATTTGGAAAAAACGATTGCAGTTACAGATGTTAAGATTGCAGTTCGTGGAGCAAGGACAGGAAAGACTTATGAATTTATAAGAGAGGCCCTGGCATCCAGCAAATTTTTTAATAAGGATACATTGGCAAAAGCAGCTTCAGAGAATGAGGAAGCACTTATCTCATATATGTCAGACCATGAAATGTCAGAGGCCGGAGAAGCGCTTAAAGCGTCTATCACGGAGTTTGAAAAATGGTGTGATAATAGCGTAATTGCTTCTATTCGTCCGGAGAAAACTAATCCATTTACGATTGGACCGGTAATTGCATATTATCTTGGAAGAGAAAACGAGATCAAGACGGTAAGGGTTCTCCTGACCGCTAAGAAAAATGGATTCTCAGAGGATGCAATTAAGGAAAGGGCAAGGCAGATGTATGGATAAGATAGCGGTAGTAGGAGATAGAGATAGTATCTATGGTTTTGCCGCTCTCGGACTGGACATTTTTCCCGAAACCGGTGATTTAGAAGAGGATAAAATCCTTTTTAAAAAATTATGTTCTCGTGACTACGGCATCATCTATGTCACAGAGGCATTTAACAAAAAACTCAAAAATGAAATATCAGAATATGAAAACCAGGTTTTCCCTGCAATAATTCAGATTCCGGGAATCAGTGGTAATACCGGCGAAGGAGTCCTTGGAGTAAAGAGATCGGTGGAGAAGGCAGTAGGCAGTGATATTCTATTTGGAAATGAGTGAGGAGGAACGAAGCCTTGAGTACAGGTGTAATTAAAAAAGTCGCAGGACCGCTTGTAATTGCTTCGGGCATGCGTGATGCAAACATGTTCGATGTTGTAAGAGTAAGCTCCGAACGACTAATTGGAGAAATAATTGAAATACATGGTGACGAGGCCTCTATTCAGGTATACGAAGAGACTTCAGGACTTGGACCGGGAGCACCGGTTGAGTCAATGGAAGTACCTCTTTCTGTAGATCTTGGACCGGGACTTATCGGATCAATATATGATGGTATTCAGAGGCCACTTAATAAGATTCTAGAGAAAACAGGAACAGATCGTTTGACGCGAGGAGTTGAAGTTCCTTCTCTTGATGAGGATAAAAAGTGGGATTTTGTAGCAACCGCAGCTGTAGGAGACGAAATCCAGGCAGGAGATGTTCTTGGAACCGTTCAGGAAACATCTGTTGTAGAACAGAAGATCATGGTTCCTTTTGGAATATCAGGTAAGATTAAATCCATTAATTCGGGATCATATACTATTCGTGAGGCAATAGCAGTAGTTGAAACAAAAGATGGCGATAAGGATGTTACATTGGCACAGAAATGGCCAGTTAGACGTGGTCGTCCATATTCTAAAAAGCTTGCACCAGATAAACCTTTGATTACAGGGCAGCGTGTAATTGACGGATTTTTCCCTATAGCTAAGGGCGGTGTTGCTGCTGTTCCCGGACCGTTTGGTTCAGGAAAAACAGTTATTCAGCATCAGCTGGCAAAATGGGCAGAGGCTGATATAGTTGTATATATTGGATGTGGCGAGCGTGGAAATGAGATGACGGATGTTCTTAATGAATTTCCTGAACTTAAGGATCCGAAAACAGGTGAGTCATTGATGCAGAGAACAGTTCTGATTGCCAACACTTCAGATATGCCTGTTGCAGCCCGTGAAGCATCAATTTATACAGGAATTACAATCGCAGAATATTTCAGAGATATGGGATATTCAGTCGCTCTTATGGCAGATTCAACATCACGTTGGGCAGAGGCTCTTCGAGAGATGTCAGGTCGTCTGGAAGAGATGCCTGGTGAGGAAGGTTACCCTGCTTATCTTTCATCACGTCTTGCACAGTTCTATGAGAGAGCTGGACATGTTATTTCTCTTGGAAAAGAAGGAAGAGAAGGATATCTGTCAGTTATTGGAGCAGTATCTCCTCCGGGTGGTGATATTTCAGAGCCGGTATCTCAGGCAACCCTTCGTATTGTAAAGGTTTTCTGGAAGCTGGATGCAGATCTTGCATATCAGAGACATTTCCCGGCGATAAACTGGCTGTCATCTTATAGTTTGTATCTTGATACACTTGAGACTTGGTTTAATTCCAACGTTAATGAGGAATGGATGGCTACACGCCAGAACCTGATGACACTTCTCCAGGAAGAAGCTTCACTTAATGAAATCGTTAAGATGGTAGGTATGGATGCACTTTCACCACAGGATCGTCTAAAGATGGAAGCTGCTAGATCTATTCGAGAGGATTTATTACATCAGAACTCATTCGATGACATAGATACATATACCTCTATCAATAAGCAGTTCAGAATGATGAAGCTAGTCTATGCTTTCTATGAGGAAGGTGCCAAGGCCCTTAGTGAAGGAGTTAAAATCGATAAGCTGGTTAAACTAGGTGTAAGAGAGCAGATCGGACGTTTTAAGTATATTGCTGAGGATAAGGTAGAAGACCAATACAAGATTGTAAATGATGAATTGATTCATGCAATTTCATCTCTGAAAGGAAAGGAGGACTAAGGCATGGCAAAAGAATATCGTACCATCCAAGAAGTAGCCGGTCCTCTGATGCTAGTCAGGGGAGTAGAAGATGTAACATATAACGAGCTTGGGGAAATTGAGCTTGCAAGTGGAGAAGTTAGAAGATGTAAGGTTCTCGAAATTGACGGAGGCAATGCTCTAGTTCAGTTGTTCGAAGACGCTACAGGAATCAATCTTTCAAACAGCAAAGTTCGTTTCTTTGGAAAAGCAATGGAGCTTGGTGTATCAGAAGATATGCTGGGACGTGTTTTCGATGGTATCGGAAATGCTATTGATGATGGACCAGAGATAATTCCAGAGAAAAGAATGGATATCAACGGACTTCCTATGAATCCCGCAGCACGTGAATATCCCTCTGAGTTTATTCAGACAGGTATATCTGCAATCGATGGACTTAATACATTGGTCCGTGGACAGAAACTTCCTATTTTCTCAGCATCAGGACTTCCTCATGCCAGACTTGCAGCACAGATTGCAAGACAGGCCAAGGTTAGAGGAACAGATGAGAACTTCGCCGTTGTATTTGCAGCAATGGGTATTACATTTGAAGAGGCTGATTTCTTTGAGCAGTCATTTAGAGAGACGGGAGCGCTTGATAGAACCGTACTTTTCATCAACCTGGCTAACGACCCGGCTGTTGAGCGTATTTCAACACCCCGTATGGCTCTTACAGCAGCTGAGTACCTTGCATTCGAAAAGAATATGCATGTACTTGTAATTCTTACAGATATTACAAATTACGCAGATGCTCTTCGAGAAGTTTCAGCAGCACGTAAGGAGGTTCCTGGTCGTCGTGGATATCCTGGATATATGTACACAGACCTTGCTACACTTTATGAGAGAGCTGGACGTATCAGAGGTAAGAAGGGTTCAATAACAATGATACCAATTCTTACAATGCCTGAGGATGATAAGACTCATCCTATCCCTGATCTTACGGGATATATTACAGAGGGTCAGATCATACTTAGCCGTGAACTATATCAGAAGGGTATTACGCCTCCTATAGATGTTCTTCCTTCTCTTTCTCGTCTTAAGGATAAGGGAATTGGCGATGGCAAGACCAGAAAAGATCATGCAGCAACAATGAATCAGCTTTTTGCGGCATATGCAAGAGGAAAAGATGCCAAGGAACTTATGGTTATTCTTGGAGAGGCAGCACTGACAGAGATAGACTTGATATATGCTAAGTTTGCAGATGAATTTGAGAGGAAATATGTATCTCAGGGTTATGATGCAGACAGAAGTATCGAAGATACTCTGGAAATTGGATGGGATCTACTTAGAATCCTTCCGAGATCTGAGCTGAAGCGTATCTCTGATGAGATGTTGGATGAATACTACGATAAGTAGATTTTGTAGAAGGATGTATATATGGCACAAGCACAGATAAATCCTACGCGTATGGAACTTACGCGTTTAAAGAAAAAGCTTGCAACAGCCGTAAGAGGACATCGTCTCCTGAAGGATAAACGAGATGAACTGATGCGCCAGTTCTTGGACTTGGCAAGAGATAATATGGAACTTCGTATAAAAGTTGAAGCCGGTCTCAAGAATGCAAATCGTGAATTCGTTTTAGCCAGAAGCGGAATGGATGACCAAACGCTTAATGAAGCATTAATGGCTCCTAAGCAGGAAATCTATCTAAGTCGGGACACTAAGAATGTTATGAGTGTGGATATTCCGGTATTTGATTACACTACCAGAACACCAGATGAAAATGACATGTATTCTTATGGATTTGCCTTTACATCATCAGATTTGGATGGGGCAGTAAGCTCTTTGTCCGCGGTATTCAAGGATATGTTGAAATTAGCAGAGATTGAAAAATCATGCCAGCTTCTTTCGACAGAAATTGAGAAGACGAGACGAAGAGTTAATGCTCTAGAACATGTTGTAATACCAGAGACTCGTGAGGGAATCCGATATATCACAATGAAGCTCGATGAAAACGAGCGTTCAACCCAGGTTCGTCTGATGAAAGTCAAGGACATGATGCTTGAACAGGCACACGGCTATAATGATAAGCTGAATGAATCAATTGAATAATAATAAGAAATCTCCGACAGTTATCTGCCGGAGATTTTTATGTTTCTAGATTCAAATATAAGTTAGATAAGACCATTTTTGTTTAAATGAAAATAAAGTAATTATGATAGTGATTGCAGTGATAAAACTAAAAAGAACGGATATTATCATCATCGGTTGATGATTTATCTATTTCACGGATGACCACATCATAAGAGTAATTGTCATTACTATGAATAGTAACTGTTTCATTGATTCTGTGATGCATGAGAGCTTTTCCGAGAGGTGATTCAATATCGAGACGTCCATCCATAGAATTGCTTCGAATAGAGGTAGTAAGTTTATATGTCTCTTCGATGTCATCTTCAGGGAAATAGATAGTAACAGTATTATTGATTCCTACTTCATCATCACTTGAAGAGTCATCAATTATTGTTGAAGTCTTAAGCATTCTCTCTAGATAACGGATACGGGATTCATTTTGATTTTTTGCTTTTTTTGCAGCATAATATTCGAAATTCTCACTCAGATCCCCCTGAGCTCGAGCTTCCTTTACCTCATCTATCAGTTCATGTCTAGTATAAACTTTTCGTTCATAGATTTCTTTTTCGATTTTTCCCACATCGGTTTTTGTAAGTTTTTCTTCCATTTTCTTCTCCTAAAAAACAAAAATGAAGCCCTAAAAAGAGCTTCCTTAAAAAAAACAAACGGAGTCGGTGGGATTCGAACCCACGTGCCGGAAACCCGACAACTTGATTTCGAGTCAAGCTCGTTGTGACCACTTCGATACGACTCCTCACGAAGAGATATGTTACATTAAAAACAGCTATTCTGCAAGGGATAAATATATGATATACTATCATATGTTAAAATATGATATAAAAAAGAAGTAAACAAGTAAGTAGAAAAAGATGACTTTAATCTAGCAGATTAAAAGCGGGAGAGTGCTGTTAATATGGAAAAACATTATTTTGAACTTCCAAAAGGCCTTGGAATTAAAAATCCGCTGGAAGGAATGGAATTAAATTTTAACAAGAAGGATGAAAACAGAGATTTATGGATGCTTCATGGCAATCTGTCCAAAAAGGGATATGACTGGTGGTGGCATAATCTCACAGCGATAGATGAGGAAACCGGCGAGGAAAAGTCGTTCTTCATTGAATTCTTCACCATCAATCCGGAATACGGCGGAAGTGAGGCGGTGTTCGGCCAGCTAAAAAGCAATAAGGATAGCGGGAAGAAACCTTCATACCTCATGATAAAGGCAGGTACTTGGGGAAAAGACAAGGCGGAACTACACAGATTTTTTGGATGGGATGAGGTTGACATCAAAGAAGATATCCCATTTCAAATAAGTGCAAAGAACTGTTTCTTGTCAGAGACAAGAACTCTTGGAAAAGTCTGTGTCACAAAAGAGGAAGCTGAGTCTCATCCTGAGTATATGACAGATGCTGGAGAGATGTTCTGGGATCTGAAAATAGATAAAAAGATAGCGTTTAATGTTGGATATGGTGCAAGCAAAGCTCTTAGAGAACTCGATGCATTTGAGATGTTCTGGCATGCACAAGGTATGAAAACCGCTTACAGTGGGGAAATTATCTACAATGGCAGAAAATATAAGGTGGACCCAGAAAAGTGCTATGGGTATGCAGACAAAAATTGGGGATCTGATTTTACAGACCTATGGATATGGTTGTCTTCAAACCATTTGATAAGCAATATTACAGGTGAAGAATTAAAAAATTCTGTTTTTGATATAGGCGGAGGCAGACCAAAGGTAGGTCCCCTAAGTATTGATGGATGTATTTTGGGTGCTATCTGGCACGAAGGCGAAGCTTTTGAATTTAATTTTTCCAAGTTTTGGACACTAACCAAAACAAGGTTTAAATACAAGGAATCCAAAGATAAAATCATATGGAAGTTATTGATGGAAACGCCTGTGGCTAAAATGACGGCAGTCGTAACCTGCAATAAGGAAGATATGCTGAAGATTCATTACGAATCACCAGAAGGAGAGATGAAGCATAAAAATCTCTGGAATGGTGGAACGGGAATAGGCCATATCAAGCTGTATAAAAAGAATATTTCCATTAAAAACAAATGGAAATGGGAGTTAGTTGATGATATGAAGGCTCTAAACGTAGGCTGTGAATACGGCGTATGCGATAAGCCTGAAAAAAATAAACAAAAAAAGTAATTCTGCAATTTTATAGGACAATGTATTAAGACTTGAAAGGAAACAAAAATGTCAGTATTAGAAAATCTTGAACCCAAGGATGTATTTCATTATTTAGAAGAGCTTACAAAGATTCCAAGACCATCTTATAAGGAAGAAAAGGTCAGCAACTATCTGGTGGATTTTGCAAAAAAACATGATTTCGAGGTATATCAGGACAGTGCATTTAATGTGATCATGATAAGGGAAGCAGCTCCTGGTTATGAAGATGTTCCACCTGTTATCCTACAGGGTCATATGGATATGGTATGTGAACAGGTTACCGGCCTTGGAAAAGATATGGATAACGAAGGTGTTGAAGTAGCATATGACGGAGATTATGTGTATGCAAAGGGAACAACACTTGGAGCAGATGATGGTTTTGGAGTAGCCATGGGGCTTGCACTTATGGATGATCCAGACCTTAAGGCACCTAGAATTGAATTTGTAATTACTACAGCTGAAGAGGTTGGAATGGATGGTGCAACAGCAATCGATCTTTCAATGCTTAAAGGCAAGCAGTTTATCAACCTTGATTCAGAGGATGAAGGTATATTTTGCTTAGGATGTGCAGGAGGAAGTTCAACGGTTGTAAATTACAAACCTAGTAGAGAAATTCATGAGGGCGTTGAACTCGATCTTGTGTTTGATGGAGCATCAGGTGGACATTCAGGATCAACGATAACAAGATGGAGCGTTAATGCTATAAGAGCGATAGCTAGAGTGATTGCAGCAGCTTCACAGAAAAATGATATAAGGATCATATCAATGGTTGGTGGCGGAAAAGACAATGCCATTCCAAAGAGGGCTGAAGCAAAGATAATGGTAGCTTCAGAAGAAGTAGATGAAATTAAAAAGATTCTTTTATCAGAAGCAGAGGCAATTGGCAATGAATTTGGAACAACTGATCCGGATTTCAAACTAGAAGTTAAAGAGCAAGGTTCTGTAAAGGAATCAGTACTGTCGCCAGTTGAATCAAAGAAGGTAGCAACACTCATACTTGCACTTCCTAATGGAATCCAGAGGATGTCAGCAGATATGGTGGGAATGCCTGAGACATCATTGAATGTTGGAATACTGACACTTGATGAAACAAATCTCAAGTTGGTATTTGCTGTAAGATCTGCTCTTGAAAGCGGAAGAAGAGATGTCGAGAGAGTCATTACACTTATTACAGATCAGATAGGCGGAGAAGTCGAGATAAATGGAGAATATCCAGCATGGGAATATCGTAAGGAATCTCCACTTAGAGATAAAATGGTTCGTATATTTGAGGAAATGTTTGGTAAAAAGCCGACAACAGAGATAATTCATGCTGGTCTTGAATGTGGAATCATGTCAGGCAAGATTCCGGGACTTGATTGTATATCAATCGGAGCAGACCTTCATGATGTTCATACAACAGAGGAGAAGCTCAGCATATCTTCAACACAGAGAACATACGCATATGTCAAGGAAGTACTTGCAGAAAAATAAAACCGGACCGAAATCCTTACCAGCGGTTAAGAGGAGAAAATCATGAAGATTGGTATGCTAACAAGTGGTGGTGACTGTCAGGCACTTAACGCAGCAATGAGAGGTGTAGTCAAGGCACTGAGTAATAATGTTAAGGATCTTACAATCTATGGTTTTATGAATGGGTATCAGGGACTTATCTACGGAAAATATAGACTTCTTACTAGAAATGACTTTTCCGGGATACTGACAATAGGTGGTACTATTCTTGGATCATCAAGAACTCCGTTTAAGGATATTAGAAAGCCGGATGCCGACGGTCTCGATAAGGTTGAGGCCATGAAGGCAAATTATAAAAAACTAAAGTTGGATTGCCTTGTCATATTAGGTGGAAATGGAACTCAGAAAACAGCTAATCTTTTGAGAGAAGAGGGGCTGAATGTTATACACCTGCCAAAGACGATTGATAATGACATTTATGGAACAGATATTACTTTTGGATTTTATAGTGCAGTTGAAATAGCATCACATGCAATTGATTGCATTCATACAACAGCAGCTTCTCATAACAGAGTTTTTATTGTTGAAGTTATGGGACATAAGGTTGGATGGTTGACATTATATGCAGGAGTTGGTTCTGGAGCTGATGTAATTCTGATTCCTGAGATACCTTATGATATTGATTCTGTAGTAAATGGAATTAAAAAAAGACATGAAGAAGGTAAGAATTTTACTATTCTTGCTGTAGCAGAAGGTGCCATTTCAAAAGAAACAGCAAAACTTCCCAAGAAAGAAAGAAAACAAAAGCTTAGCGAGTCGATATATCCCTCCGTTTCATATAAGATTGCAGCCGAAATAGAGGAAAAAACCGGGATGGAAGTTAGAGTTACTGTTCCAGGACACATGCAAAGAGGCGGCAACCCATGTATATATGATAGGATTTTATGTACAAGATTGGGATCAGAAGCTGCAGCTGCAATAATGGATAAGGACTTTGGCAATATGATAGCAATGGTTAACGGCGAAACAACTAGAGTTCCGCTGGAAAATGTCGCAGGAAAATTAAAAGCGGTTGACCCGGAAAGCGATATGATAAAAGACATAAAGAGAATGGGAATTAGTTTCGGAGAGTAAAAAGCATGTCATACATGGCACTGTATAGAAAGTTCAGACCACAGAAGTTTGAAGATGTAAAGGGCCAGGATCATATTATTACAGCACTTAAAAATCAGATAACGACTGGAAGAATCGGGCATGCGTATCTTTTTACAGGTACACGTGGTACCGGTAAAACAACAGTAGCCAAGATATTTGCAAGAGCTGTAAACTGTGAACACACAGAAGAAGATGGAAGTCCGGACAATACATGTGATCTCTGCAGGAAAATAATGCAGGGAACGTCAATGAATGTAATTGAAATTGATGCAGCATCAAATAATAGTGTTGCAAATGTAAGAGAAATAATTGAAGAAGTTCAATATCCTCCAACAGAGGGACGATACAAGGTCTACATCATTGATGAGGTTCATATGCTCTCTACTGGGGCATTCAATGCACTACTCAAGACCTTGGAAGAACCGCCGGCATATGTCATTTTTATTTTAGCAACAACGGAGATACATAAAATCCCGGTTACGATCGTATCAAGATGTCAGAGATATGATTTTCACAGAATATCGGTGGACACCATAGGGAATCGGATGAGAGATCTGATGGATGCCGAGAATGTGAAAATAGAAGACAAGGCACTTGATTATATTGCTAAGGCAGCCGATGGGTCTATGAGAGATGCACTTAGCCTTTTGGATGAGTGTATAGCTTTTTTTAGCAATAGCGAAATTACATACGAAAAAGTTCTTAATATTTTAGGAGCGGTTGATACAAGTATTTTTTCAAGTCTTTTTGAAGCTGTAAGGAAATCAGATAGCCTGACAGCAATTGAGATAATTGAAAAAGTAGTAAGAGACGGACGGGAGCTAGGACAGTTTGTAAACGATTTCATATGGTATTTAAGAAATCTCATGATAGTAAAAAGTATGTCCGATGCGGCAGAGGTTATAGATGTTTCAGAAGAGACATATAAGGTGCTGAAAGAGGAATCTGCAATAACGGAAAAAGAAATCATTATGCGATATATTCGTGTAATGTCAGAGCTTTCAAATGAAATGAAGTATTCATCTCAAAAGAGAATTCTATTGGAAGCATCTATAATCAAGCTTGCAAGACCTGAAATGGAGGAGGATTACGGTTCTGTTATCAATAGAATTGCTAATCTAGAGGCTGGATTAAAAAGCGGAGAAATCGGAGAACGGGTTTTTCAGGATGTAAAGGCCGGTGGCGTTTCTCATGAATTTGAAGAGGAATCAGAAGAAAATGTAATCAAGGAACCTCTTCCAACAGATGTTCCTGAAATTGTCAAGAAAATAGCCGGAAACTGGAGAAGCTTCATTGGAAAACAGGTTAGCTGGCTCAAGACAATACTTGAAGTGGCATACGTCAGTGTATCAGAGGATGGTAAACTTCTATTAGTTTATGGAAGTCAAAAAGAAATTGAATATGATATGCTCATAAAGGAAGAGGCCCACTGCTATTTTATAAAACAGTTGAATGAATATGCCAAGACGGAGATTCCTGTTGACATACGTATAGAAGCAGGAAGACCTGAAAAGAAATATACGGATGCAATTGAAGCATTCAGTCAGGAAATAGGGTTCCCAATAGAAACGGAGGATTAATACTATGTCAAAAAGAGGTGGTTTTTCAGGTGGTAATGGTATGCCTGGAAATATGAATAATCTGATGAAACAGGCACAGAGAATGCAGCATCAAATGGAGGAAGCTTCCAAGGAAATGGAAGGCAAGGAAGTAACAGCTACAGCAGGTGGCGGTGTTATTGAAGTGACAGCAACCGGAAAAAAGGAAATCAAGAAAATAACCATTTCCCCTGATGCAGTAGACCCTGAGGATGTAGAAACACTTGAAGATCTTGTTATGGCAGCAGTTAACGAAGCCCTTCGAAAAGTTGATGAGCTTTCTCAGGATTCCATGTCCAAGTTTTCAGGTGGTCTCGGTGGTGGAATGTTAGGAATGTAATTGGTGAATGAATGGATTATTACAGCAGTGAGATATCACGACTGATAGAGAGTCTCTCATCACTTCCGGGAATCGGACCGAAATCTGCCCAGAGACTGGCGTTTCATATTCTTCATCTGCCCAAAGAAGATGTGAAGAGGATAGCGGATTCCCTTATTAGTGCAAGAGAAAATGTGCATTATTGCAAGGAATGTTATACCCTGACAGATCAAGATATATGTCCTATATGTAAGAACCCTAAAAGGAATCACAAGGAAATAATGGTGGTAGAAGACACAAGGGATCTGGTGGCATATGAAAAAACTGGGAAATATGATGGTGTATACCATGTGCTTCATGGTGCCATTTCACCTATGCAAGGGATCGGGCCTGAGGATATTCGATTAAAAGAACTAATGGTTCGTCTGCAGAAAGATGACATAGACGAAGTTATAATTGCAACGAATTCCAGCCTGGAGGGTGAGACAACAGCTATGTATTTAAGCAAGCTGATCAAACCTACAGGAGTCAAAGTTACCAGAATTGCCAGTGGAGTTCCGGTAGGCGGAGATATTGAAAATATAGATGAGGTTACATTGCTTCGAGCTCTTGAAGGCCGCATAGCACTGTAGATAAATAATAAATAACCAGAATATTTTATCGATAATTTATGGATGTTATATATACGGAATTGCATGGTATATACTTTCATAGATAATTGAAAATATTCTGGTTATTTTTATTAAGAAAATCCCGTTTAATCCGAAATAGAATATGTAAGTGTAATAAAAATAATTCCAGAACAGGACAAAATATGAGAGAAGAATTGCTTCGACAGATAGCGAATTATGTTAAACCGTATCGAGATGAAGGCAAGGGGATAAGGGAATTATCCAAATCTTCCACGGATGGAACGAAGGCAATTCAGAATAAAGATTCAGATACAAAAGAAATTACGGCGTCATCATTTTTGCGAAAAATAAATATAAACTCTGATTCGTATGGTAAAAACGGAAAAAGTGTGGTGGATGATATTCCGCAGAACGAAAACGAAGAAAAAACCAGACGTAACGGATTTATTATGTTTGTAATGAATACCACAGGAAAAGATATACAGGAAATGCAAAATCAGGGACTATCTCCAGAGAATATAGATCCCAAGGACTTTGTGACCGTTTCTGATAAAATTAAAGTAAGCCTTGCAAAGGGCGGAGTAGATGTCAGTGCCATGGGTGGTCTTGACAGTGAGACAATAGAAAAGGTAACGGGAAACGTCGGTGTTGCATCAGGAATAGAAAGAAATCTGAAAGCAGCCGATCTTCCGGTAGACGCTGATACTATTAAGAATGTCAAAGAAGCCGATTTTAAATTTCAGGAAATAGGAACTAAGCTCGGAGCTGATGACTCAAAAGAAATTACCCAGGATACAGCTAAATATCTTATAAAAAATGGCAAGGAACCGACGATTGACAATGTTTACCAGGCCGTTTTTGCTGGAAATACAGCAGATGATATTTCAATTAATGAAGCTGTTCAGAACACCGATGTTCCAAAGGAACTAGAGGATAGTTTGGGAAAAGTTATAAATGAAGCAGGAATAAAAAATGATTCAGAGTCACAGAAAGAAGCAGCGTGGTTGTTAAGTGAAGACCTTCCGGTCACACCGGAAAATCTTACTTTTCTAAATAAACTTATCAATAATCCAGTGTTAGATTCCAAGTCGGTTTCGGATAATATTATTGATACGATTTCGAATGGTAGGAAACCTCAGGATGCTTGTGTCATTGCTGGGTTCTCAATGCAGGATCAGGCAGATGAAGCAATTTCCACAATTGAGAATGCCGAACCTGAAAAAGTTCAAAATGCGAAGTCTGACGTTAATACATTAAATATAAAGGCACTTAGGATAATATCAGTTGAAATTATGATAGAGTCCAAAACAGGATCAGGCACATCAGCGTTGAACATTGTTGCTACCGCCACATCTGCTACAGGTATGTCAGCACAGGACTTATTAAATAATGCTAAAAACATCATGACAAGAGATTCGTTGGTGACACTTCAGAAGCTAGGCATTAATATTGAAACAGAACCGATCTTAAATATGATAAATGAGATAACTAATATGTCATCAGGTTCTATTTCAGATTTGAATGATAGTGAAAAGGAATTATATACCAAGACCATATCCGAAGCCGATGAGATGTCAGATCTTCCTGCATCGCTTATAGGATCATATAAGTATATAGGGTATGTGTCATTCCAAAAAGTATATGAAGATGGACAGAGAGTAAAGAACAGCTTCGAAGAAAAGGCGACGAACTTTGAAAAAATAGTTCAAAGAAAAGCCTATGATAAAATGACAGATACATATGATGCTGTAGGAACAGAGGTTAGAAAAGATCTTGGAGATTCAATAAAAAAGGCATTTGGAAATGTTGATACGATTCTAAATGATATGGGATACGATACATCCGATGAGAACCGAAGGGCTATAAGAATACTTGGCTATAATAGTCTTGAAATCACAGATGAAAATATACTTTCAGTAAAAGCCTCAGACGAATTGGTTCAAAAAACGTTAAAGGAATTAACTCCCAAAACAGTTCTTTCGATGATAAAAGATGGGAAGAATCCACTTGATATGTCCATGGAGGAGTTAAGTACAGAGGCAGAAAACTATAATGATGGTTCGGATTCAGCAGATAAAAAATCACAAGATATGGCAGAGTTCTTGTGGAAAGCAGAAAAAAATAAAGACATAACAGATACGGAAAAAAAGAGCTACATCGGAATATATAGATTGATTCATCAGGTAAATGAATCTGATGGTGCAGTTATTGGACAGCTTTTACATCAGAATACATCAGTAACGATGAGAAATATGATGACAGCTGTTAGGTCTAAAAAGCATGAGGGCCAGGAAGTTTCAATAGATGATAATTTTGGAATAACAAAAGAAGTAAAAACAGAAGAGCTAAATATTACACAGCAGATCGAATTATCATTCCATAAGAGTCATCTCAAGAATGCTGAAGAAACCATGACGCCTGCGAAACTTCATGCCATGGGAGGAGAGAATGCATATATAGATATGACTCCTGAACAGTTTGATACAGCGCTTCAATACCAAGATCAAGACGGAGATAATAAAGAAAATCAAAATAAAATTGATGAAGAAAATCAAGCTTGGTATGAATACAGATCAAATGAGATCAAAAGCTCAGTTGTTCAAGAGGATAAGATCTATAATATTCTTGAAAAAATGGATATTCCAACATCACCGGCAAATCTTGCGGCCACCTATAATATGATCTCAAATGGAAGAAAAGTATTTGATCAATTGGCTAAATATCATGTTAATGCAGATGGATCTTTGGTAGATATAGATAATCCTGATATAAAGGCTATGACGCAACAGCTTATGGAAAAGTACGGGAAGGCTTGTAAAACCCCAGAAGAAATGGCAGAGGCACAAGAGCATCTGGCAGATCAGGCAGAAAATGTCATGAAGAATTTTGCAGGGTCAGAAAATGGAGAATATTTAGATCTAAAGGCAATTCAAGCCATGAGCAAGGAGCTGTCACTATATGGGAAAATGGCTGATGACGAAATATACCATATTCCGGTAATGGTTGCTGATCAAAATGGAGTTATGACATTAAAGATAGTTAGGGGTGAAGAAAATCGCGGACTTGTCGATATATTTATTGAGAGTAGTGAGTCTGCAAAAACCCGAGCTTCATTTAAGGCAGATTCTGAAGGGGTGACAGGAAAGATCGAAACTACTGACAAATCTTATGAGGAATATTTTCTAAACAAACAATCAGAACTCGAAGAACGGATATCAAAAGAGTCTGGCCTCAATGCAAATCTTGAAATTAAAAAAAATGACATTTCAGATATAATGGATCTATATCAGAGAAATGTAGATAACAATGAAACAGATGCAGTTTCTACAAAAAAATTGTATTCTGTGGCAAAAGCATTTATCGACACTTTAAGTCAGAGAAATTAAGACCTGAAATGGTTTGATTGCTCGGATGAAGCAAAATGATATGGAAACGAAAGAGGTAAGACATGAAAATCAATAATAATATCTCAGCAGTTGTAACAAATAAACAGCTTTTAAGAACGGAAGATAATCTGACTGCAGCAATGCAGAGACTTTCAAGTGGATTAAAAATCAATCATTCCAAGGATGATCCATCAGGAATGGCTATTTCTGGTAAAATGCATACGCAGATCAAAGGATTAGGCAGAGCATCACAGAATGCTAACGATGGAGTAAGTGTGATTCAGACAGCTGATGGAGCACTTTCAGAAGTTACAAGCATGCTTCAGAGAATGAGAGAGCTATCAGTTCAGGCGGCTAATGAACTTAATTCACCAGATGAAAGGGGAGCTGTTCAAAAAGAGATTGGTTCTCTTAGAAATGAAATCGATCGAGTATCTACGGATACAGAATTCAATACAAAATCACTTTTGGATGGCTCTCTTGATACCAGAGTTTATGGGGAGCATTTTTCCAGAACGTACGTAAGTGAATCTGTCACACCAGGAACCTATAAAATGACAATAAATTCAGCAGCTGAACAAGCCAGTACTTCTAATGCTACAGCGACTCCGCTTACAGGAACTGTGACTGCAGCTCAGGCAGGAGCTATGAAAATCAATGGCGTAGGTATCAAGATCACAGAGGGAATGAGCGCAAGTGAAGTATACGAATCACTAAGGAAGGGTGCAGAGGAAGCATCTTGTCAGATATCCAATGAGGGAGATCCCCTTAAGATATCTTCAAATTTTTATGGAAAGAGCAGCAGCGTAGAGGTTGTTTTTGGTAATGAAGGACTAAGAGATTATTTTGGATTTACCGACCTAAAGACAACCAGTTATGGAACAGACGCCGATATTACTTTAAAAACAGAGGATCTGACCACAAATCCACCGGTGTTTGGATTTAGCAAACAGGCTACAGTCAACACAGATGGAAATAGGTACACCGTTACAGATACAAATGGATTCGAGATGGAGTTTCTCGCTCAAAATGATGCTGTAAAGGATGGAACAGGAACAGTAATCAGTGGATGGTCAACGGGTGATCTGGATATAGAAGTATCAGACATAGGCCCAATGGTTCTCCAGATCGGAGCTAATGAGAGTCAGAATATGAAGGTTAGAATACCATCAATAAGTTCTGAAAATATGTATCTGGATGAAATAGATGTAACAAAAGCAGGTGGTCCGGACAGAGCCATGGCTAATCTCGATAAGGCAATTGCCAGGGTAAGCGAGATAAGATCAGGAATGGGAGCTAACCAGAATCGTCTTGAGAGTACAGTAATGAGTCTGGATGAAACAGATGAAAATATGAACTCAGCAGTTTCTCGTATCGAAGATTCAGATATGGCAGTGGAGATGGCGGATTATACTAGGTATAATGTTCTCCAGCAGGCAGCTACAAGTGTACTGTCACAGGCCAATGAGATTCCTCAGACAGCACTGCAGCTTCTTCAGAAATAATTAAATCAATAAACAGAAGATTTACTTTATTGATTAAGAGACAGATATTTTGAAGAAACGAGAAGATATATAAAGAGGAAAAAGTATGACATCTGAAGAAATCAAAGAATATACCCAGAGAATTATACAGAGTAACAGAACAGAGCTAATAGTTGTTCTGTTTGACATTTATAATAAATACATAGATGAATCTCATAAAGCACTCCAAGATGGTAACAATGACGAGTATAAGAATTCTTGTCATAATGCATCGAGAGTAATACTTCATCTGAAGAATGATCTTGATTTTAGATATCCGCAGTCCCGTAATCTGTATACTCTTTATGATTACTGTGATAGATGTATCTCAAAGTCAATTTATTCAAGAGATGATAAATACCTCGAAGATACCTTGAAAGTAATGTCAAATCTCAGGGAATCCTTTGTGCAGCTTGCACAAAGTGATAATAGTGCACCACTGATGAAAAATGCAGAAAAGATAACATTTGGCCTGACCTATGATAGGAATGATGTGACGGGAATGCAGGAAAATTACGATTCCAGAAGAGGATTTCTAGTGTAATCAAATGTTTATGTGAAAACAAACAAACCATTTGTTTTGGCAGAAAATTTTAAGAAGAAGATTTTTTATAGAATCTTCTTCTTTTTTTGTGTCTAAAAAATATGTTAGATAAAAAATCTTTAGAGCATAAAACCGCATAAATATAATGAAAGAATAAATTAATCGCAAAAAAGATAAATTTCAGCATATTTAACAAAAATGAAACTTGCACGAGGTGCTATGTAAATCAGGGTAAACGGAGAATATAATCTCTACACGATGAGAGGAGATAAAATGCCGAATGAAATAGATATAGCTTTTATCCTGATATTCCTATCAGGGGCAACAATATTTGATTTTAAGAAAAAAAGAATTCCAAATGTATATATTCTGATAGGACTGATAGTGACATTGATAAGAGCTGCAGTAGCCGGAAACATTAATGGGATTGAGGAATGGTTAATCAGTCTCATATGTCCGATCATAATTCTATTTATATTATTTGCAGCAAGAGTATTGGGAGCCGGAGATATTAAAGTGATTGCAGTTATATCTTCAATGGTACCAAGGGAATGGGCGGTTCTTTTTACAGGAATGATATTTATAACAGCAGGGACATATTCACTGACGGTAATGATATTTCGTGGGGAATTGATGCGTAGGATATATGTGTTAGGCAATTATATCTATCAAATATCAATTGAAAAGAAAATCATACATTATCCCAGGGATGAGGCGGAGTCGGGAAAAATAGCAATGGTACCATTTATGTTTATAGGCGCTTTTTTAACAGAACTTATTGTATTGATTTGGAGGTAAAAATGAAAAAAACAAAGATGCTAATATGCGATATGGATGTCAGCTACTTAAGAGCGTTGGTGGGATACCTGATGGGAGACAGTGACGAGTATGATATCACATGCTTCTCGGATACAGATGGATACATTTCATCAAGCAACACTTTTGATGTAAGACTATTGACAAAAGATTTTATCGGGAATATCCATGATGAATTACTAGATGGTGATAGAGATGATGGAATTAAACTCCAAGATAAAAGCAAGGGGAAATCGGTGGATATACAGCTCTTAGGTGCCAATGATGTTCCGGAGATAGGCATGAATCATCTATATAAATTTCAAGATATGAGAACATTTATGGAGAAACTGGAGCGGTTTACATTAAAAAATGCTTCTAAGAATTGTTCAGGAAGCGACAGTAAGCTGATAGGTGTTTATTCTCCTAGTCACAACAGACTGAAACTTCCATTTTCACTTGTCTACAGTAATATTTGCAAAAACAATGGAAAAGTTCTCTTAGTGGATCTCGAAGCAAATTCCTATTTAAATAAAGTGGTAGGAAAAGATCCGATCCATAACCTTACAGATTATATGTATGCATTGTCGACAGAGACAGCGGAGTATGAAATATCTTTAGGAGATTATGTCAATTTCTATGATGGACTGGCGTATATGGCTCCGGTGTCGGATCCTGCAGAACTGTGGGAAATAGAAAAAGAGCAGTGGAGCCAACTGGCAGCAAAATTAAAACAAAGTCCTTTTGATGTGGTTGTGATTGTAATAGGAGAAATGGGAAATGAAATAAATGGAATCATGAAGGGGCTAAGCGAGATCATACTTGTGGAAGGAAATGATGAGTACGCTGAAGAATGCATGAAAAAATATGAGTACTATCTGGAGAGAAAGAAGCTAAACATATCTGTTCAGGAGGTTCGATTAGAGGATCGAGATAAAGAGTTTGGAAGAAAATTCGATATAGTTGAACTTATGCACGATAATCCAGGCAAGTGGATAAACAATGTAAAGAGATACGACAGAGTAGTAAGAGCGGTGGGATAGGTGAGAAAAAGTGGAAGAATTACAAGAAGAAAAAATAGTAGAGATCATCCGTCAACAGGTAAAGAAGGATTTAGACCTTGATAGAGAGCTAAGTGATGGAGAAGTACTTAGCACTATAAGAGAGATAATATGCCAAAAAGGTAAGGAAACATCTATTGGCATAGAGAGAAGAAAGCAAATTGAAAAAAATGTTTTTTATTCGCTTCGAAAATTAGATATTATCCAGGAATTTTTGGATGATGACAACATTTCAGAAATAATGGTCAATGGTCCTTTAAATATCTTTTATGAAAAGAACGGAAGAATACAAAAGTCTGATAAGTATTTTTCAGAACCGGGTAAATTGGAAGATATCATACAGAGAATTGTGGCATCTCAAAATAAAATCGTGAATGAAAGTGTTCCGATCGTTGATACAAGGTTAGAGGATGGATCTAGAGTGAATATCGTATTACCGCCGGTAGCGGTTGATGGAGGAACGATATCCATTAGAAAATTCCCCAAAGAGTCAATAGATATGGAAAAACTGTTGACACTTGGTACTATCAATGAAGAAATTAGTGATTTCCTGAAAAAGGCAATTGTTAGCAGATACAACATTTTTATTTCAGGGGGAACATCAAGTGGCAAAACAACATTCTTAAATGCACTTACAGAATTTATCGCCCCACATGAACGAGTGATAACTATTGAAGATTCGGCTGAATTAAGAGTCATAGGCGTTCAAAATCTGGTCAGATTAGAAGGAAGAAATAAAAATCTAGAAGGTAGATTAGAGATAACGATCAGAGATCTGGTTCGAACGAGTCTTAGGATGCGACCTGACAGAATCATTGTAGGTGAATGTAGAGGAGCAGAAACTCTTGAGATGCTGCAGGCATTTAATACAGGACACGATGGAGGACTTAGTACCGGTCACGGCAATTCTACAGAAGATATGATATCTAGAATTATTAGCATGTCACTTATGGCAGAGAACCTTCCAATAGAAGTTATAAAAAATCAGATTGCCTCTGGATTGGATATTATGGTACATCTTGAGAAAATGGCATCAGGAGAGAGAAGGGTAACAGAAATAGCCGAGGTCAGAGGAATTATGAATGGTGATATACAGCTAGGGGTGCTGTACGAATTAGAAGGAAACAAATGGGTAAAAAAGGACATACTTCAGAACAAAGGGAAGGCAGAAATAGCAGGATTCAACCTAGAATAAAAACAGTGCTTATAAGTTTTACAGAGGCAATTCTGGTGTCTTGGATTGTATATGACAGCATTTGGGGAATGGTCATATTTCCGATTATTTACGTGATAAATAATTTATATCAGAAGAAAAAGGCAAGGGAAGACTTCGTCAGAAAATTTAGAGAAGAATATCGAGAATTCTTAATTGGTGTTGCCTCATTTCTATCAGGTGGTCTATCAATAGAGAAGGCGTTTCTCGAGGAAGAAAGAGAGCTTTGCATCCAGTATGGGGATGAATCCTATATGAAAGATAAACTTCACAAGATCAATTCGGAAGTTTGCCTGAATAGGTCAATTGAAGAAGCTTTTTGGGATTTTTCAAATGAAATCGGATTGGATGAAGTGAAAGAATTCGCTGAAATATTTATATATGCCAAAAGGATGGGCGGTGATTATGTCAGGAACATACGTCATACAGCAGATAAGATAAGCGAGAATATTGAGATCATGATGGACATCGATGTCATTACTGCGGAAAAGAGGCTGGAGATGAAAATAATGAGCATAATGCCAGTATTTATCATTATATACATTCGACTTACGGCAGCAGGATTTATTATGCCTATGTATGCTGGTGCGGCGGGACACATAATCATGACTGCTTGTATGATCGCATATATTTTTTGCCTTTTGTTGGGCAAGAAGATCACTGAAAAGATATAGGTGGATATGATAACATTAATAATTTTTTTTGTAACGATTCTTTTATATAGGAAAAGTAACAATCCTTTTATTAAAAATAGTTTTATAGGGAAAATGATTTTTGCTCTAGAAATAATTGGAATCCTGACATTCACCGTAGACTATCTCCAAAATCGGGTTTTCTATGATGGAGAAATAATCAGAAATGAAGCAGGCGAAGGTTCCAGGAAAGAAGTTCTAGAGGTTGCCAGAGGAAAAGAAAAGGATTCTCTGGAAATTGAGATCAACAATAGAAAGCTCAGTAAAATGGAAAAGGAAAAATATATAAAAGAGGCGGAAAAGGAAATTGACAGAACTTTTCCGGGGAAAAATAAAAGTATAGATAAAATAAAGAAACCAGTAGTTATGAGAAGCGAATATCGGGATGGGAAGGTATCTGCTACATGGAATTTTAGTCGAGATGATCTGGTGACATCAAAGGGAGTAATTACAAATGAGTCCATAGAAGACAGGGAAATGGTTGATGCCATTGTTAATCTTGCCTGCGATGACATGGAGGAAACTTACAATTTTTCGTTTGTCGTTATGAAGCCGGACATAAATGAACAAGAAGATTTCGTAAAACTAGTGCAGAACTTAGTGAAAAACAAGGATAGATCAGTGCCAGAAAAAGAAAGATTTGTCTTACCTGACACTATCTATGGGAAAAAAATAAATTGGAAGAAGCCAATGGAAAAAAGGGGAGAGATCATATGTGCATTGGGATTACTTCTTATAATTATATGGCCTCTTAGAGAAAAAGAGATTCTAAAGACTAAGAAAAAGAAAAGAAATGAGGACCTAGAACGTGATTATCCTGAAATAATTCGAAAACTGTCACTTTTTGTGAGTTGCGGAATGACAGTAAAAAAGTCATTCGAAATAATAACAAGAGACTATAGTGAATCGATATTAGAAATCAAGACAGAATGTAGAGCCGGATATGACTCGGTCTTAAAAATTACCAGGCTGATACAATCCGGAACCTCGGAAATGGAAGCATATGAAAGAATGGGCAGAGATGACAGGGTATTTAGAAAATTATCAACCATACTTACCCAAAATCTTAGACTTGGAACTGAAGATATGCAGGCAAAACTTGAAAGAGAAGCTATAGATGCAGAAACCAGGGAGCGACAAAGAATAAGAATGGCCGGTGAGAAAATATCTACGAGGCTATTAATTCCACTTATGGGGATACTTGGAATAGTTATGGTTGTATTAATGGTTCCTGCTATGTGGGGAATATCGATATGAGAATTTTTTAAAATAGAGGACTTTAAATAAAAAGTTTTAAATAAAGAACTTTGAATAAAGAATTTTAAATAAGAAATAAAAAAAATAGAAAAGTAGTTATAGAAGCGAGGTATGCAATATATATGAAACTAATTGAGTTAAAAAATGAGATCAAAGATTTTATTGATGATGAAAGTGGAGCTAGCGTATTGGAGGTAGTGCTTTTGTTGGTTGTAGCAATTTCTTTGGTCCTTATTTTTAAAGAGCAGATCACAGATCTTGTTAACAATATATTTAAAAAAGTGTCAAATAATGCGAACAAGGTATGATGAATATTTTCTATAAAAAGAGAAGCGGGAGCGTAAGTATATTCCTGGCAATGATTCTGCTTTTTACATTGTCAGTTGTTTTTATTCTTGCGGAAGGTATCAGGCAGCTTGCAATAAAACAGGAGACCAAGATCATTTCACATACATCAAGGGATTATCTTGAATCAATATATCAAAAAAATCTTTGGGACGATTATGGGATATTGGCGGTAGATATGTCCCTTGGACGGGATAGTGATAATCTGTCTGGAATTGAAAAGAAGCTTATAAAATCCATGGAAAAGAATGGTAATCCTTATATAGATGATGGGATAGATTTTATACGAGCAATTCCGTCATCATGCAGCATCGATGATTATGGACTTCTTACAGATAATAACGGATCAGCATTTATCAGGCTTGCAGCTCAAAAAGAATTTGAAACCATTCCGCTTAAGACAGTTGATGAACTGATGAACCTTGTTAATAAAGGCAAAACTGGAGCAACAGCTGATGATACTATGATGCAAGACATAGAAAATGGAGAAAAAGCTCTTCAAGATATAGAAAAAGAAAAAACAAAAAGCAAAGAACCAAATGGAAAAAGTGAACTTGCCAATAGTTCTGAAAAGACGGATCAAGAGCAAAGCAAAAATAAATACACCGAAAAGCAATGGGGTGACACAGAGGACCCGATGAAAACGGCGAAGGATCAAAAGGGTAAGGAAACGCTTTCATTTTTTCTGCCAAAGGGGAAAAAAGTTTCGGATAAGGTGATGTCCACCGACAATATTCTAGAGAAAAGAATAATAGAGAAGGGAACCAAAGAGGTAGAATCCCCAAGTGCTATTAATCGAGTCATGTTTAATGAATATATCATGGATAGAATGTCATCGTATTCTGATGAAAAAGAGACTACAGGTCTTAAATATGAGGTGGAATATATACTGGGAGGTTCTGGGTCTGATGGCGAGAACCTAAAAAAAATAATAAATCAGATATTGATATTTAGAGAATCAGAAAATGTTTTGGCTATTTTCAAAGATCCGATCAAGAATGGAGATGCAGGCTCACTGGCAATTTCAATCGCAGGAGCATCAGCTAATCCAATTTTAATAGAAGCAGTAAAGACAGGGATAATTGCAGGATGGGCCTATGCGGAAAGTGTACTGGATGTTAGGGCGATTATGGATGGAAAAAAAGTACCGCTGATTAAAACTCAAACAGAATGGACAAGTGAGCTCACTTCTCTTCCAACGCTTCTTCGGGATGGAGCTCAGGCAAAATCGGTAGAAAGTGGATTATCCTATGAAAGTTATATTAGATTTCTTATGTATTTTAAAGCCGAGAAAACTGCTGCCTATAGGACAATGGATATTATAGAAAATTCCCTTAGTCAATTAGAAGGAATGGAGAATATAAGAATGGATCGACTATTATATTCCGCCAGAATCCGAATGGAGTATAAGGCAGATACTATTTTCCCGATTTTTACGGATGTGCCAGAACTTATAAAAGGGTATGCATACCAAAGGGACGAGGAGATGACTTACCTTAGGAAGAAAACAGGGTGAATAACGGTGTTTCTTTTTATATAGATGATGAGAATATCATTATCACAAATGGGTAGAAAATATATCCAGGCAAGTAGTTAAAAAATAGAATTTTTAAAAAAGAGAGGAAATTTATAATTTGGGTCAGGATCAGACAATCTTTAGGCATTATGTAATAAAAAAAGAGACACCGTTATTCATCCTGAGAAAAAAAGAAGCTTCATATTCTATAGAGGCAGCAGTTTCATTTTCAATATTTATGTTTATATTCGTAACGGCTCTTATATACATAAGGCTGATCACAGCGCAATATGTCATCAAGGAAAGCATGGTGTTATCCGCGAGGAAGGCAGCAGCGTTTGGAGATAATATTGAAAAAATGGCAGATAAAATCACAGAGAAAATACCTGGTGATGAAGAAAATAAAGATAAAACAAATTTATTTTTGCAAAAAACAATCTTAATAAATTCTGCAAAAAAAGAAATTGAAAAAAGGACAATTTCACTTCCTTATATAAAAGGTGGGTTAGGAGGATTGGATTTTTCAAAAACGGAGATAACGGACACGGAAATAAATATGGACTGCGTATTTTCTATGAATATAGTAGGAGACTTGATATCAGAACAGTATTTTAAAGTTCATGATGTCGCATCAGCCAGGAGGTTTGTTGGATGGACTCCGGATATGGAAGACAACAAGGAATATGTCTATGTTACCCCGGAGGGAGAGGACTATCACCAAAATAAGACTTGTCCATATCTAAAATTATCTATAAAAGAAGTTTCAAAAGAAAGTATTAAAAAGGTAAGAAATTATCAACAAGGTATCTACTACAAGTGCGAGATGTGTGCAAACGATCATTCACCTTATTATTACGTCACGACATATGGAAACACTTATCACAGCAGTTTAAAATGCAGTGGTCTAAAAAGAACATTGCAGCGGATCACACTTGAAGAAGCAATTAAGAAATACAGACCATGTCCAAAATGTTCGGGAAGGTAGGAAAAGGAGATAAAATGGAAAGTCTGAGTCTAATAGTAATGCTTGGGATATTAAGTGTAGAAGATATAAAAAGTCATAAGGTCAGAGATATATTGGTATTGTCCTTTGCATTAATTGGTGTTCTGATGCATGTGATATTTCAGAGAATAGGCACTTTTGATGTACTTGGCGGATTGGGAACAGGTGTAGCTGTATTAATAATTAGTAAGAGTACCGGAGAAAAGATAGGTATAGGAGATGGGCTGGTGCTTATGCTTACAGGAATATTTCTAGGATTTTGGAGAAATATAGCTCTTATTTGGATATCAACAACATTTTTAGCAATATATGGAGGAATAATGATAATTGCCAAGAAAAAAAGAAAAGATGACAGGATCCCATATATTCCATTTCTTATGGCAGGGAGTCTATTGATGCTGATCGTGGGAAAAGGGAGTTTAAGTTGAATATAAGATATTTGATGCATAGGCTAATATATAAACAGCACAAAGGCAGTTATACTGTCGAAGCTGCCGGAGTTATGTCTATGATCCTTGTAATAATAGGAATGGCGCTTACTCTTAGCTTTCAAGTTTATTCAGAAGCGGCAACAGAAATAGAGAAAAACGTTTCGGATATTGATACGCTGAACAGATTCAGATTATCAAAAACCGGGCAGGAAATAATAGAAGATGTATCAGAAAGAGGCAATGAATAGGAGGATACAATACGTATGAAGGTACAGTATCAAAAAGGTAAAAATAAAAGGTTTATGATCCTGGACGGTGATAAATATCCGGAAAATTATGAGACAGAGATGATGAAGGAAAATAACATCGGTGCTCTTTTGCCATTTTATTCAGTGGAGAAAGATGGAAAGATCCAGTACTGGTACGATATAACCGGACAGAGATCCCTAGAAGAGTACCTGCTTCAGGAGGGAATAAATATTGATATTCTTTACAAGATCTTTTTATATCTTAAGCTTGCAGTTGAAGAGATTCAGGAGTATCTAATATCTGAAGAACATATTCTTATGCAACCGGATACGGTTTTTATAAAAAAGGAAAATGATAGTGGAATAGGGCTATGTTTTTTTCCTCAAAACAATAATGGGATCGCACTTCTTCCAATAGGAGAGTATTTAATCAATAATACTGATCATAGGAACAAAGAGGTAACATTTATCTGTTATAAATTATATGAGATGATACAGGAGCCGGGGTTTTTATACTCTGATCTAATATCAGAAATCAAGAATCAGATGGATAAAACGGAGAAAATAGAAGACAAAATAATAAGAAATACTTTTTCTGCGGAAATGATTGAAACGAGTACAGATTCTTTTGAGAAAAATAGAAAAACCATAATACCGGAATTTGATAATGATAGTAATAATGAAAATGAACCCGAACCCGCTGGCATATATAAGGTTAGTTATGATGGTGAAAAGGATCAGAAGAAAAATAAAAAATGTGATGTCTTTAAGGAAACCATTAAGGTAATAAAGCGTAAATTGAATGAAAAAATAGAAATGATACTAGATAGATTATATGAACTTTTCCCACAATTAAGAGATATTACAGGTAAAAATCTTGATAATAAAAAAGATGAAGCTATAGGCAGACTGATATATGAGGGTAACTCTGGAGAAAATGATTATTGTATAGACCAGAAAGTCTTTAAAATAGGTAAAGATAAAAAAAGGTCAGATGCTTTGTTACATTCGCTAAAAATAAATAGGACACATTCAGTAATAGAAAGAAAAAATGGAAGATTTTATTTAAAAGATATGAATTCAAAAAGTGGAACATATCATAATGGCAGGAGATTGGAACACGGAGAATACGTCAAGCTAGAAGAAATGGACACCATAAGCTTTGCCGATGTACCATACCGCTTTGCCTAAGCTATGTTGACAAGAACTGTTTTTTTGGATATTATGGTTCAGTTGGGATAGTTACAGCTGTTAATGGACCCCGGATGACTTCCGGTCCTACGCAATGAGCGCCTTTGAACCGTGTCAGATCAGGAATGAAGCAGCACTAAAAGGGATTGCACATGTGCCGTAGGGAACCCGGTGGTATGTACGGGGCCCGTTAACAGCTGTATTTTATTGTAAATAATATATATATAAAAGGAGACGGTAATAAGCCGTCTCCTTTCTTTACTTTCACGTACAAAACAGATAAAATTACTCTGAATAATATCCTCTGATAAATAGGAGTTTTTATGGGTGCAAAAGATAAAACAGAAGATGTGCTTCGCAAGATACACGTATATCTTGCGACAGCTGAACCATATCCAAACAGCTCCAAGCGAGTTGTTGTAGACAGACAGGACTTCTTAGCATTACTAAAGGAGCTTAGTATCTGCGTCGGTGATATGATGGATGAGTACGAATTTACGCAGGAAACCAAGGAAAAGGCCGATAGGGAACTACGAAGAAAAGGCGAAGAACTAAAAAGTGATGCCAAGAGAGATGCGGAAGATATATATGCTGCATCTATTATCTATACAGATCAGGCACTTCGCGAGATCCAGGTTTCTATAGACCGGGCTCAGAAACGTTTGACAGAACTCTTTGATTCTACCAGATATGAACTTGATAAGCAGAGAAGTGAGGCCAAGGATAATCAGATGGAACTCATTTCCAAAATGGAGGATCTAAAGGATACCAATAAGTATCTTAGACTTATTGAGGATGAAAATCTTAGGATCCAAAAGAAAAAGGAAAGAGACAAAAAAGAAGAAGAGGAATACGAGTCTAGCCAAGACCAACATGAAGGACCCAAGATTACAGTTAATATGGATTATTTGAAACAAATGGGAATGGCAATGCCGGGAGAAGAAGATAATGACGATGAAGATATTTAATGATGGCATTTATCTTGTTAATCAGACTGAGATAATCGAAGCTGGATCAGAGTCCAGAGAGAAGCTTATATCAATGAGAAAAAACATTGATGCACAGGAAGCTTCAAAGGGTACTATGTCCTATGGGATTCTGTCAAAACACAACACTTCGGGTAGTATGGATAATCTAAAGATCCGTTTTGATAAGCTTACTTCACACGATATAACATTTGTAGGAATCATTCAGACAGCAAGAGCATCAGGTCTAGAGAGCTTTCCGATGCCATATGTGCTGACGAATTGTCATAACAGTCTGTGTGCTGTTGGTGGAACAATTAATGAGGACGATCATGTCTTTGGATTATCAGCAGCAAAAAAATATGGTGGTATGTATGTGCCGCCACATATGGCTGTAATTCACCAGTTCGCAAGGGAAATGCTGGCACGTTGTGGTGATATGATATTAGGTTCTGATTCACATACCAGATATGGTGCGCTTGGAACGATGGCTATAGGCGAGGGCGGACCGGAACTTGTTAAACAGCTTTTGAACAAGACTTATGATATTAAAAGACCAGAGGTAATGGCGATTTACCTTACAGGCAAGCCTAATAGGGGGGTAGGACCCCAAGATATTGCCTTGGCAATAATCAAGAGTGTTTTTGACAAGGGTATCGTAAAAAATAAAATCATGGAATTTGTGGGTCCTGGAATAGATAATCTATCAATAGATTATAGAATCGGAATAGATGTAATGACTACTGAGACCACTTGCCTCTCATCAATATGGAAGACTGATGATGAAGTTAGGGATTTCTATGATATTCATGGACGTGTAAATGATTATTCAGAGCTTTCACCGGCAGATGTAGCTTATTATGATGGACTTGTATTGGTAGATCTTTCTTCGATCAGACCTATGATCGCTATGCCATTTCATCCTAGTAATGCATATACTATAGCGGAACTGTATGAGAATCTGGATGATATAATTCATGACACAGAGGAAAAGGCCAAGGTAAGTTTTGGAAATGAAATTAATTTTTCACTTCATGATAAGATAGAAAATCACAAATTATATGTTGATCAGGGTATTATTGCGGGATGTGCCGGTGGCGGTTATGAGAATATAACAGATGCTGCAGACATACTTAGAGGTAACAGTATAGGAGATGGTGCGTTCTCGCTGAGTGTATACCCTGCCAGCATGCCTATATATATGCAGATACTTAAAAATGGGGTTGCAGCCGACATTATGGAAACAGGTGCCGTCCTGAAAACCGCATTTTGCGGCCCATGCTTTGGAGCAGGTGATACACCTAGTAATAATGCATTTTCAATAAGACATTCCACCAGGAATTTCCCCAACAGGGAGGGAAGTAAGATTCAGGATGGACAGATTGCATCGGTTGCACTTATGGATGCAAGATCGATTGCTGCAACAGCAGCAAATCATGGAGTGTTGACATCAGCAGAAGATTTTGATGGAAATTACACCAAGCCAAAATATTATTTTGACGGAGAGATATATAAGAACAGAGTATTTGATAGTCATGGTAAGCCTGATCCTGATACAGAGTTAAAATTTGGTCCTAACATTAAGGATTGGCCGGCGATGCAACCGCTTCCAGAGAACATGCTGTTAAAGGTCGTGGCCGAGATTCATGATCCCGTAACAACCACAGATGAACTTATCCCTTCGGGAGAAACATCATCCTATAGATCTAATCCACTTAAACTGGCAGAATTCACACTTTCTAGAAAGGACCCTGGCTATGTGGAAAGGGCCAAGAAAGTAAAAAAAGCATATGACTTGTTTTTAGAAGGCAAAAAGCCTGACGAAGAGTTAAATGAAATTCGAACGGTACTGGATACGCTAGAGAAGGCCGGCATGGATGTCAGCAGATCATTTGGAATAGGAAGCACTATTTTTGCAGTAAAGCCAGGTGATGGATCAGCAAGAGAACAGGCTGCTTCTTGCCAGAAAGTACTGGGAGGATGGGCAAATATTGCCAATGAATATGCAACCAAAAGATATAGATCCAATTTAATTAACTGGGGAATGGTACCCTTTACTATTCCAAGAGGAGAGCTTCCATTTAAAAATGGTGATTATATTTATGTGAAAAATATAAGAAAAGGAATAGACTCCGGAAGTGACAGCTTTGAAGCGTTTGTAGTATCAGGAACTGAAATCAAAAAAATCAATCTGAATATAGATTCATTGACCTACGATGAAAGAGAAATCATTTTGAAAGGCTGCTTGATAAATTATTATAGAGCATAAAAAATGTAAACATTAAATTAACGGAGATAAGAATGGAAAAGAATACAGACGACAACACTTCAGGAAATGACTTCAATTTTAGTAGTAATGAAAAGAAGAATATATATACTTTTGCTAAAACGCTAGTAATATCAGCGATTTTAATTATAATATTTTACTTTTGCGTAAAGAGATATTCAGGTCTAAAAAATGTGTTGGATACAATTAACGTTGTATTTAGGCCATTTGTTATTGGATTTGCCACAGCTTTTATTTTGACTCCGGTTATGTCATTTTTTGAAAGACATTTGAGAAATCTTATACTTCCAAGAGTGAAAAATAGTGAAGGTGCCAAAAAGCGAATAAGGATTTTTTCCTCAATTATTTCAACAGCCATATTAATTGCTTTGATCATGGTGTTTTTGTGGGCGGTAGTTCCTCAGATAGTACAGACTCTAACATATATTTTTAATCATATTGAAGAACAGTTGGTCAATGTGCTTGATTGGGCCGATAATATTACGGGCAAGAGATTTACAGCTGCACTTACTGATGCTAAACAGATAAATAATATTGAGAGCTTTCTTGCTAAGACCAAAAACATTGTAATGAATTATTTGAATTGGGGAGAAACCTCCAATATGGTAAAGCAGATAACATCAGGTGTAATTGATGTAGGAAAAATATTTGCTCAGATACTCATAGGTCTATTTGCAGCTATATATTTCATGATAGACAAGGAAAAGTATAAGGCAATACTAAAAAAGATGCTTTATGGAGCATGCCCGGTAAGAGTTTCGAATCAAGTTATGGATATAATGAGAAAGGCTAATGATATTTTCTATGGTTTCTTTGTAGGAAAAATCATTGATTCAATAATCATTGGACTTATATGCTATGTATGTATGCTGATACTCAGAATGCCATACCCGGTTCTCGTTTCTGTTATAATAGGTGTTACGAATGTAATCCCGGTATTTGGACCTTATATTGGAGCGGTACCAACGGTTACAATAATATTCTTTACGAATCCCATGCAGGGGATCTATTTCTTGATATTTGTAATAATATTACAGCAGCTTGATGGTAACGTTATAGGACCGAAGATTCTTGGAGATTCAACGGGAGTATCTGCTTTTTGGGTATTGTTTTCAATTGTTATAGGTGGAGGATTCTTTGGATTCTTTGGAATGCTGTTTGGAGTTCCCGTGGTTGCGTTGGCTTACTATATATTGAGTAAGGTTTTTGTGAATTTAGCAGCCAGAAAAGATCTTCCGACAGAAACGATGATTTACGAAAATTTAAAAGATGTTGATCCGGAGACAAACGAATTTGTATTAAATCCAAGGGCAGAAAAGAAAAAAATACTTATATTTGAAAATATATTCAATAAAATTAATAAAGGTAAACACAAGGAATAAATAAAGGAGCATACCTAAAGTGAGTGGATTCGGACAGGATTATAGAGATGAAATAAGGAACATGGCGGGACTCCTTGCAGAAGGTCGAGAGGAAGAGGCACTCTCAGGACTCGACAACATGAACTGGAGAAAAATTCATAATATCAGTGCTATAGTTCAGGCAAGTGAATTATATGAAGCATGCGGCAGAGTGGAAGATGCAAAAGATCTTCTTCTCATGGCACATGAAAAATCCCCTATGGGAAGAGTAGTTCTTTATCATCTTTGCTTGCTGTGTGTCAGACGAAGTGAGTATGAAGAGGCGAAAAAGTATTATGAAGATTATATAGAGATAGCTCCACATGATTTTCAAAAATTTGTACTTAAATATCACTTGGCCAAGGCTAGAGGAGCAGATGAATATACACTGATAGCTATACTCGAAGAATTAAAAGAAAATGAGTTTGTTGATGAATGGGCATATCAACTTGCATATCTGTATAACAAGACAGGTCAGGTTGATAAATGCATGTCTTTGTGCGATGAAATAGCACTTTATTATGGCGATGGTCCATATGTTGAAAAGGCTCTGGAATTAAAAATGCTGTATCACCCTCTAAATGATGAGCAGGAAAGACAGTACAGAAGAATCAGAGGTCTGCAAAAAGAAGAAGATCAGGAAAATGATGGGACAGAACAGGAATATCATCCACTTAAGGATAAGATTCCTGTTCCAGAGGCAGCTCCTGGCAAATTTGATACGGTTAATCTTCAAGCTGAAATTAGAAAAAATATAGATGAGATTATGCAAGCTACCGAAGCAGGGGAAGTAGACGAGACCCTTGAAAATATAGAAAATCTGGTAGGTGAACTTCCTTATGTCAAAATGGATGAGCATGAGGATAAATCTGGTGAGAATGAAAAGAAAAATGGCGAAAACTCTATAATGGAACACTATCAAAAATACTTGGATGAGGAATATGACGGCCAGATGAGCATCGCGATCCCAGACATAAATATTTCCGATCCTCAGGTCGAGGGTCAAATGACGATCCAGGATGTAATGAATAATTGGGAAAAAACAAAGCGTGCCGCTGAAGCTGCACTTAGTGATGCAGACAAGGCAAAATTTGAAAAAACAAAGGAAGTTGCCCTGGAAAAGGCAAACAGAATAATGAATCGTCTGGAAAAGGCAACACCTATGCTGGATGCCGGAACCAATCCGCACGAACTTATGAAAGAGGAAATCTTACAGAAGGATTCTGATGACACGGATGCTACAAGTAGAGACTCAGAAAATATTAACACAGCTGATCTCGGAAAAGCAATAATTTCAGAGGTTGCTACAGTTGGTACGGGAGCTATTGCAGCTGCAACCGCTATTGCAGCAGAAATTGGAGCAGGAAAAGAGTCAGTAGGAGCAGAGATTGCTGTGGCAGGAGCCAAAGCTTTAGTTGCAGATACGGAAGAGGCAACAAAAAATTCAGCAGGTACAGAACCAGTGGAACCAGAAACAGAAGCATGGAAGACAGGGATTACATTTTCGATTCCTAAAATTAAAAAAACTGGTGATGTGTCAGGCGTAGGTCTTGAGATCCCGGTAGTAGATGAAAAAGGTAATTCTGAGGGAAAAACGAAAGAAAAGTATAATAAGGCAACTGACAATGAGATGAAGAGCTGGGAACCGCCACATCTTGATTCTTCAGAAAATCAGCCTGAGTCCGGCGACATAGAAAATGGCAATGAACAAAAACAGGATAAGGTGTCATATCTAAACGCAACCAAGATAATGGAAGGCGTTAACGATATGCTTCAGCAGGAAATAGAGAGATTCGCAGGAAAAGACGAAAATGGAATTCTTCAGATTAAAAAAGAAACTAAAATGCTTCAAGATGAGGATGCATTTGTAGATGAGTCTGGAAAAGATCTGAATGATGTTAAATCTCAAGAATATGCATCAGAAGAAAAGGATATATCGGATGTCCATAAGACAAAAGGGAATGTCGATCTAGAAACACAAAACGAATCTGAAGAAAATAAGGCTGAGAACTCCGATGCGTATACGGATATATGCGAAGAAGACGATTTGATGCAGCTTCATCTAAATGAAGAGAAAAAAGAAATCTCTGATATTCAATCAGATACTCTGGATGATGAGTATATTTTGGCAGAAACTTTAGTAAGCCAGGATATGGCTAAAAAGCAGCTTAAAAAGATGACAGAAGAGGATAAAAATAAGGAAAAGACAAAAATAGATTTGGACAAAACTGTAGTCTTGGAGCAACTTGGCGATGAAATAAAAACAGCTTACAATCAGGAACTTGAGGAAGATACAGAAGGTATTTCAGATAATTATAACGAGCCTGATGATAGCAATGAAGATTGCCATCATAGGGAAATTGCAGATCTTACAGATGAAGAAAGAGAGCTTTTCTCTTATTTCTTGCCGGTTCCCAATATGAAAAAGACAATCTGCGGAGTTCTAACCAATGTTAAAGATAGATTAGACAGGAATGAAGGCCCTACGTCGGGAAATATCGCTATAGCCGGAGGACATGGAAGTGGCAAGACAACTATGGCCAAGGCTATAATTATGACGTTACAGACGGAGATGGAGAAGCCTGGCAATAATATAGGACGAATAGATGCTGAGAAGCTTAATGATAAGAATTTCCAAGGAATTTATGAACGTATCAAAGGCGGATGCCTTGTAATAGAGCAAGCCGGAGACCTAAAAAAAGAAACAGCAATTTCTTTATCTCTTCTTATGAATAATGATAATGATGGGACATTAATTATCCTTGAAGATACCAAGGCCGGGATAAACCGGGCTATTGGATTGGATGGTAATTTTGGCAAGAAGTTTACGGAGAGAATCGACATACCGGTATTTACTGTAGACGAATTGGTTAACTTTGGACAAAAGTATGCCAAGGATGAAGGGTATACCGTAGATGAAATGGGCAAGTTAGCTATGTATGACCGTATCACCAAGGAACAGAGGGGTGACCGTCCGATGTACCTAAGGGATGTAATAGAAATAATGGACGAAGCAATTGAAAAAGCATCATCAAAAGGATTTTTTCACCGCCGTAAAGTAGATGATGAAGGTAAGCCAATACTGGTTGAAAAAGATTTTTTCTAGTTATCTGATAATTATTGCAAGAAGGGTGGAAAAATGGAGCATTTTACTGACTATGACATGTACTTGTTCGGTCAAGGTACACATTATGACATTTATAAAAAGCTCGGTGTACATAGTGCAAAAAAGAATGGCGTAAATGGGTATTATTTTGATGTTTGGGCACCCCACGCAGAGTCGGTAAATGTTATAGGCGAATTCAATGATTGGGATGAGAACGCAGATACCATGGAGAGACTTTCACCTGAGGAAATTGGAATATATGAAGTCTTCCTAAGTACTCCTAATGAGGGGGATCTCTATAAATTTTTAATACGAACAGAAGACGGAAGAAAGCTGTACAAGGCTGATCCTTATGCTTCGATGTCAGAACTTAGACCTGGAACAGCATCTAGAATATTTTCAAGGAATGATTTTAAATGGACAGATAAAAAATGGATAACGGCACGAGAAGCAGTTAAACATTATAATGAACAACCAATGTCTATATATGAAGTTCATCCTGGAAGCTGGATGAGACATATAGGAAGAGATGACGAAGGTTTCTATACATATATAGAATTGGCAGAAGCATTGACCAAGTATGTAAAGGATATGGGATATACACATGTAGAATTAATGGGTATATCCGAGCATCCGTTTGATGGATCATGGGGATATCAGGTGACAGGATATTACGCACCTACGTCAAGGTATGGTACTCCGGATGATTTTTCATATTTTATCAATTACCTTCATACCCATGGAATAGGGGTTATTTTGGACTGGGTTCCGGCACATTTTCCCAAGGATGAGTTTGGGCTTGCCGACTTTGATGGAAGCGCACTCTATGAATATGAAGACCCGAGAAAGGGAGAACACCCGGATTGGGGAACAAAAATTTTTGATTACGGCAAAAGCGAGGTTAAAAACTTCCTGATCGGAAGCGCGCTTATGTGGATAGAAAACTATCATCTTGATGGTCTTAGAGTAGACGCTGTAGCATCGATGCTATACCTTGATTATGGAAAAGAACCGGGACAGTGGGTGCCTAACCAGTATGGCGGCAATGAGAATCTTGAGGCAATGGAATTCTTTAAGCATATTAATACAATTGTTGCAGAGAGAGATCATGGTGCGGTTATGATTGCAGAAGAATCCACAGCATGGCCCAATGTTACTGGCTCTGTAAAAGAAAGTGGACTTAACTTTTCATATAAATGGAATATGGGATGGATGCATGATTTCCTTGACTACATGGAACTTGATCCATATTTCAGAAAAGACAATCATAATAAAATGACTTTTGCAATGTCATACAATGAAGCGGAAAAGTATATTCTCGTACTCTCCCATGATGAAGTAGTTCATCTTAAATGTTCAATGATTAACAAAATGCCCGGGACAGAAGACGATAAGTTCAAAAATCTAATTGCCGGATATGCATTTATGATGGGCCATCCAGGGAAAAAACTTCTTTTTATGGGGCAAGATTTTGCACAGTATCATGAATGGAGCGAAGAGACAGAGCTGGATTGGTATCTTTTGGAAAATTCCAGGAATAATGCAGTTCATGAATTTATGAAGGCACTGCTTCATCTGTATAATAAATATCCATCAATGTACCAGCTGGATTCATCTTGGAAAGGATTTGAATGGATAAATGCTAATGATTCATATAGGAGCATTTTTTCATTTATAAGAAAGAGCAAAGATGGCACCGACAATCTACTTTTTGTAGTCAATTTTACTCCTGTAGAGTACAGTGATTATAGGGTAGGAACAGCCAGCAAAACAGAGCATAAACTTGTACTTTGCAATAATGCAAAGAAGTATCTTGGCAATGGAAAAACGATGCCCAAGAAATACACACCTGATAAACAGAAATGTGATGGTAGAGAATATTCTATACCATTTTCACTTCAGCCGTATGGCGTGGCAGTATTTGCATTTTCATATCCTGGAGCAGTAAAAGCAGAGAATAAGAAAAAAGTTACAAAAAAATAACCGGGAGTATATATTTGGAAAAATTCAGAATCAGACTGTCTGGAGATGAATCGACAGACAAACCTGAAATCATAAAAGAGTCAAAAAAAGATAAAATAGATGATTTGAAAGAGCAAAAAAAAGATAAAACTGATATTTTAGAAGAACTGGAAGAAGACACTTCTAAAAGTACCAAAAAGAAGAAAATGGACTCTAATAAACACCATAAAATAAAGGCTGCTATTGGGATATTTGTATTTGCAGGTGTTGTTATTTTGGGTTTTTTCCTCGTAGTTATGTTAAAAAAATACACAGCATACACTGTTACCGAGACATGGAACATTAAAAATGCCGCCGGTTCGTTTTATGCATATTTTGAAGGGTGTGTATTAAAATATAATAATGATGGCGCAATTCTAAATGATGAAAGAGGCGACGTACTTTGGAATGAAGGGTACGAAATGAGTAGCCCCAAAATAGATATTAATGGTGGATACTTGATTATATATGACAAAGGTGGCACAAATATATACATCATGACTAGGTCTGGAGAAGAGTCGGTTATTAAAACTGTTGAACCTGTTAATGCTGCAGAAGTGTCAGGAGTTGGAACGGTTGCGGTTGTATCGGTTACAGAAGACAAGACCACTTCGCTTATTCAGATGTATAGTAAAAAAGGAGAAACAATCGCTTCAGGAGAGATGCATCTTGAAAATGGCGGATATCCAACAGATATCTCATTATCTTCTGATGGTGAACTCTTAATGGTATCTACAGTAGGATTTGAGAAAAGGACTCTCAGATCCTCAGTGTATTTCTATAATTTTGGTAAAGCAGGCAAAGATGCCATTGATAATATAGTAGCCACATATAATTATCCTGGAATACTTATTCCAGAGATTGATATAACAGATAACGGCGGTATGATGGCAATTGGAACAGACCGCATTATACTTTATGATGGTCACAATACTCCTAAAGAGCGAAAAATAATTAAACCAGGCTCTGAGATGAAAAGTGTGATCCACAATAATAAATACCTGGGGTATGTGATTTCTAAAACAGATAAAGATGGAAAAGTATCGGACGTGCTGGAAGTATATAATATGCATGGCTTCAAAAGATTTTCCAGAAAGATCGACATGGATTACAGAAATATCGAATTCTTAAATGACAATGAAGTGGCATTGAACAATGGCACTGAAGTTAAGATAATCAACCTGTTTGGTATGGAAAAAATGCATATAGTAGATGATGGAGAAGAGATTTACGATATTATTTCCAAAAAAGCAGGACGAGAATACTATTTTGTAAGGGCAGAAAAGATAGAGAAGGTTAAACTCCAATAGGAGGTTTGAGGAATAATGAATTATTTGGCAATTATTTTAGCAGTAGCATGGATTTTTTTGATTGTAAGAGGTGTGCACCATGGAATATTAAGGATGGTGTTTGGAGCCCTTTCTATCGTATTGGTTTTGGTAATAGCAGCCAAGGCGAACCCTATCGTTGTATCTTATTTAGATAAACGCCCGGAAGTCGTAGCGTGGGCAGATAAAACAGCAGAAAAGTATGTTGATGTAAAAGAAAAAGAATCTGGAGAAAGAGTTTCAAAGGATATTGATAGTTCAAAAGACAATAGTAAAAATATAGACAATATAGAGATTCCGAGTTTTATGAGAAAATCAATGCTCAAAGAACTTGAGAAAATCAAGGACAGTACAAGCAACATAGAAGAAGAAGCAACTGAAAAAATTAAAAATGCTACAGTAGAGATAATATCAGGGTTAATTATAAAAGGTATAGCTATGATAATTGTCCTGATAGGCGCTATGATTATTATTGCAATACTAAGAATAATAATTAATCTAGTAGGGAAACTTCCGATAATCCACGGAGCTTCAAAAATATTTGGAGGTGTTTTAGGTGCATTGGAGGGATTAGCCATCATATGGATTGTTTTATTTATGATTGAATGCTTTAGTGCTACATCACAAGGAACAGTACTTATGTCAGAAGTTGAGAATAGCAGGTATCTGGTTACACTTAGTGAGTGCAATCCGCTTCATGATATATTCTAAAAACAGACTTAGATAAATTGATATTATATTTTTAAAAGCATACTAAAAGTGATTGATACTATGCATTAGATTAGCTTTAAAATCAGCATGGTTGAAAAGAAAATTTAAAATTAAAAATAAAAATTTAAAAAATGCTTGACACCCCCTTGGTTATTTGATAGTATATTTCTTGCGCCGCTGAAGAGCGGTTGCGAAGATAAAAAGCGAACATTGATAACTGAACAGTGAAACAACCTTGAAAGATTCTAAAAAAGAGAATCATTATTGGTTACGAACGTAACCAAACTTACCGATCAGAAGATCGATAAGGAGAAAGATAATCG